>NZ_CAJCHS010000318.1 GCF_903970205.1 Nevskia soli
GGCGACGCAAGAGCGGAGCGCCCATAAGCGGCCGACGGGTGCGCAGCGGGCGCGAAGCCTTCGACCGGCTTCAGATTCCACAGCCCCATCGCGGCCAGATTGGGCAGCTTCAAACCGCGCCGCCGCGCGATATTACCCAAAGTGTCGCTCGGTTCGTCGCCGTAAGACTGAAAGTCCGGCATGGAGCCAATCCCCACGCTGTCGAGTACGATCCAGATAACGCGCGCGAACACAAGACTACGAGGGTAGCAGAGCCGCCAAAAATCGTGCGATGATTTCGGAAAGGACTCTTATGTCGAAACTCTTCTTCACTTCTCTTTTGGTTTGCGGCGGACTCGGTGTTTCCGTAGCTCCCGTTCGCGCACAAGATGCGCCGGCGGCCCCTCCAGCGGAAGCGCCGGCGACTCCTCCAGCAGAAGCGCCCGCACCGGCCGCTCCTGCCTCCGCCGGATTGACCGGCCACTGGCATATTGTGCTGGATACGCCGGGCGGCGATCGCGAACTCGACGCCGATCTTCAGTTGAACGGTGACCAGGTGACCGGAAAATGGGCGAAATCCGACGTCGCCGGAACTTTCAAAGATGGCACGCTAACGCTCAACTTCCCTTTCACTTCGGAGGAAGTCGGAGCCACCGCGCCTTTCAAAGTGTCGGGGAAGCTGGACGGCGACACGATGACGGGAACCTGGGAGTTTACCGAGTACAACGGCACGTTGAAAGGTACCCGAACCAAGGCTGATTCGGGCACCTAACCGGCTTAGCGCTCTTCCAGGTGCTTCAGTCGCGCGTCTAAAACCTCTTCAACGCGGCGCAATTGTTCAGTGAACAGCGAGCTCGAAGCATCGAACCGCGCATTCATCTCCTGCCGGAGCGCATCGATCTGACGGTTGCTTACGAGAATACCCACCAGAACGGTGAGTGTCGGAAGAACCGTCGGAGCTATAGCGAGCGCGATCTGCTGGTTATCGGTCATGACTGGCGCCCTGGTGACAGCAAAACTCTAACCCCAGTGTATGAAAGACTCGCCGAAGTTGCTGCCGCAATCAGTTCCCCGCGCACTGCGAGGCGAAGTAGCTCACCGGATCTTGAATCCAGAGCAGCGGCTTCACAGGAGTCCCGTCGCTCCAGTTGCCCATCGTGATCTGGTCGAAACCGCCATGGCCCAGGCCGTAGTTACACTGGGTGCCGTAGATCGCGCAATTGAAGTCGCCCACGCTGAGCTTCCAGGTAATGTTGTAATCGCGGTCGTCCACGGCCGCCGTGTCGTGCGGTTCGTTCGACGTTAGCGGAAACCAGTGATTTCCGATCTGCTGCGGTGTTCCGTAAGTATCTGTGATGGCTTCCAGAAAGTCCCGGTTCGACGCGGGAATCTGCGTCACTTCGCCCCAGAATTGGGATGCCAGGCAGCGGGTGTTTTGCGAATCCTCGTCGCCAACCACCATCACTAACTGCGTGCTCGCGGGGATCGCGGAAACGTCAAAGTCGACCGGTATAGCGCCTTCTCCTGTCTCCACCGCCACGATTGACTTAAAGGGAGCGACTCCACTGCCGGCCATTGCAGCCATGTCCGCCACCTGGAACGAAAGCGTCGCGCCCGCCGAGTGCCCGAACACAGTACTCAGAATGTTTCCGTTTGAGTCGGTAGCCGGTTGCACATAGGTGTCGGGATTGGAGGTGATGGTTTTCAAAGCTGTCTGATAATCCTTGAAGACAACCGAGGCGTACTTTTTAGGACTGGTGAGAGTATCGTACTCCACCCAGATCACGATGTAACCCATCTGCGCGACGTGCTGCATCCAGATCTCATAAGGCTTCGTCGTATTCCCGTCGTAACCGTGAATGAAAAGCGCAACCGGCGCCGTGGCGGGTTGCGGCTGCTCCGGTTGATAGATATAGTAGCCATTCGAAGTCTGCAAGGAATTCAAAAACTTGGTGGATCTCGAGTAAGAAGCAAACGGGGAATCGGAACCGCCGGGCCCGGCCGTCGGCTGGGGCGGGGGCGTAATCGTTTGCGCCAGTAAAGCGCCTGTCGAAAGCAGCGCTAGCGAGAGTTTAGATGTAAGTCGCATCGTATTACTTTACGCGCAAAATCACGTCCATAGATCCTTGCGATTGGTTGCAAAAAGCCTGGGCGGTGTGATCGATCTTACAGCTGCTTTTCGTGAGTTGGTACGATCAAACAGACTATGCAATCCCGCCGGATATTCCTCGGTAAAGTCGCTTCCGGCATTGCGGGTTCCATTGCCACGACCGGCGTGCTCGGCGCAAACGACCGCGTTCGGATCGGCATTATCGGTGTGGGCGATCGTGGATTGCAGATCCTTCGTGAGGCAGCCGCGTGCCCCGGAACTGAAATCACGGCACTCTGCGATGTCTACTCCAAACGACTGGACACGGCCGCGTCCGAGTTTCCGTCCGCGCGCACGTATTCGGATTACCGGCGCATGTGCGCCGACGCGTCGGTTGACGCGATCCTGGTGGCCACGCCGCAGCATCTTCACGCCGAGCACTTTACCGCCGCTCTCGACGCCGGCAAGCACGTGTACCAGGAAAAAACGATGGCGTTCACCGTGGATGATGCCAAGCGGATGCGCGCGGCCTATGCTCGCGCGGGCAGTCGGCGCGTGGTGCAGATCGGTCACCAGGCGTGTTCCTCCGGCCATGTAACGGACGCTTCGCAATTCTTCGCTTCCGGCAACGTCGGCAAGGTCACTGCGATTAACGCCAACATGTTCCGCAATACACCGCATTCGAAGCCCCAGTGGACGCGGCCCGTCAGTCCGGACATGACCGCCGAAACCGTCGCTTGGCCGTCGTTCCTGGGCAGCGCGCCGATGCGCCCGTTCGATGCTAATCGTTTCGTGAACTGGCGCTTCTATTGGGATTACTCGGGCGGGAACGTCTTCGAGAACATGTGCCATCAGGTCGCCTTCTGGTACAAGGTGATGGGCCTGCAAATCCCGAAGGCGGTCACCATGACCGGCGGCCTTTATCTATGGAAAGACGGCCGCGAAGTTCCCGATACGATGTCGGTCGCCATGGAGCAGCCCGAGGAAATCCTCTTTACCTGGAACTCCGGTTTTGGCAACAGTGAACTCGGCGTCACGGAAGATGTGCTTGGTACCGACGGAACCATCTCGCGGGGCCAGCAGATTCGCTACGTGCCACAGAAGGTGAACCGCAAGGATCTGCCCGAGAACGTGGGCCTGACTCCCACCGCGCCCGCGGCGCACATGCGCAACTTCGTGAGCGCGATTCGCAGCGGCGCGCCGGTTGCGTGTCCGTTCGATCTCGGATACCGCGTTTCGATCGCCTGCCGCATGGCGGTAGAAAGCTATCTTCAGGGCCGCACGGTGCGCTGGGATCCGGCGCGCGAAGAGATCGTCTGACCTGGCCGATACTCTACGAAAGGCCCCTACAAAGGAACAGAACAACGATGGATTTTGAGTACACACCGGAGCAGTTACAACTGCGCCGCGAAGTGCGCGATTTCGCAACCACCGAAATAGCGCCACACGTCCTCGAATGGGATGAGGCCCAGACCTTTCCCATGGAGGTTGTCAAGAAACTGGGTAAGTTGGGATATCTGGGAGCTATCTTCCCCGAAGAGTACGGCGGCGCCGGTCTCGGCTATGTCGAGTACGCCATCATCATCGAGGAGCTCTCGCGCGTGGACGGCTCCGTCGGTATCATCGTCGCCGCGCACACGTCGCTTTGTAGTAACCACATCTATAAGGCCGGAAGCGAAGAACAAAAGCAGCGCTATCTTCCCAGACTAACCACGGGCGAGTGGATCGGCTGCTGGTCGCTTACCGAACCTGAAGCCGGTTCGGACGCGGCGGGTACGCGCACCACGGCCGTGCGTTCCGGCGAGGACTGGGTGGTGAACGGATCGAAGACCTTCACGACCAACGCCCATTACGCCGATGTCTGCGTTGGCATGGCCGTTACGGATCGCGCGGCGTCGCAGCATGGGATATCGGCGTTTCTCTTCGAGAAAGACACACCTGGTTTTCGCGTGGGCAAGAAAGAGAACAAGTTAGGGCTGCGCGCCAGTGCAACCGGAGAAGTGATCTTCACGAACTGCCGCTTACCTGCAACGCAGATGCTCGGGCAACTGAACGAAGGCTTCATCGACAGCCTGCGTATTCTGGATGGCGGCCGCGTCTCGATCGCCGCTCTTTCCATCGGCATGGCGCAAGGCGCTTACGACGCGGCCTTGAAGTACTCGAAGCAGCGCAAGCAGTTCAATCGCCCGATCTCTGAGTTCCAGGCGATTCAACATAAGTTAGTCGACATGGCGACCGAGATCGATGCGTCGCGCCTGCTGACTTATCGCGCGGCAACGATGCTCGACGCCGGCAAGCGCGTAACGCGTGAATCCGCCATGGCGAAGTTATTCGCGTCGGAAGCGGCCGTAAGCATCGCCAACGAAGCGGTACAGATTCACGGCGGCTACGGGTTTATCAAAGATTATCCGGTGGAGAAGTTCTATCGTGATGTAAAGCTTTGCACCATTGGTGAAGGCACTAGCGAAATCCAGCGGCTGGTCATCGCGCGCCAGTTACTCAAAGACTGATCCGATAATGTTCTGGCTAGCCGGCGTCGCGCTCTACACCGTTATCTGCGCCGGTCTGGCGCTCTATCAGGTCCATTCGTTCGAACTGCTCGAGATTGTCGCGCGGTATGCCATTCTCTTGCCTTGCTTAGTCTGGGCCTTACGTCGCGGACCGCGCGGTAAGTCCACGTGGGCGCCCCCTCCGTGGTTTGCGTCCGCGATTCCTTTGACGATCGTGGCCGCGGTTCTAAGTTATAGCTTGTCCAGCGGGATCCTGGTTAGCGATGAAAGCGCGTATCGGTTTCAGGCCCGCATCTTTGCGACGGGCCATCTTACCGCCGAACCCTTGCCCGGAGCCGTGTCGAATCCCGCGAAGACACCGCGCGATCTCTACTTTGAACAACATATCCTGACGCCGAGCGAGTGGACCACCAAGTACTACCCTGGATGGCCGCTATTCTTAGCGCCGTTCAGCGCGATCCATCTTCAATGGCTGGCCAATCCGCTACTGTTACTCGCGTTTCTCTGGCTAACTTATAAACTGGCCCGCCGGTGGTTCGATGAAGCTAGCGCTTCGACGGCCGTTCTACTGATGTCGTTCTCGCCGTTCCTGCTTGCGCAGGGAGTAGGCGACATGTCGGATCTGTTCTGCGCGGTTCTCATCGCCGGCGTCTGGCTCCTGCTTGCGATCGGGCTGGAAACGCACGGCTGGGTAGCTTTCACGTGTATGTTCGCGTTAGTTGTCGTCGCCTTGCTGGCCCGGCCTTTCTCCACATTTGAAGCAGCGCTGGCTTTAGGGCTAACTCTGGCGATGTTCCTTCGCGGGCAGCCTCGGCGCCTGGCCGCTGTCCTCGCTATTGGTTTGGCATTCGCGATTCTCGGGGATCTCGCGCTCCGGGCTTACAACCACGCGATTACCGGACAGTTTGGCGTCTCCCCTTACGCCTTCGCGCGCGGCGGTACCGACCTGAAAGAGATCACTTTCAATCCCGCCACGATCCTATCCACAGCGACTAAGGTTGCGCGACGGAGCGTTCAGTCCACTATCGCCAATACTTTCCCCTTTCTATTTGTTCTCGCCGCCTGGGAAGCCTGGAGATCGCGCCGCCGGCCCCGCGTCTTATCTCTCGCGATCCTGTTCCCGTTAGTCGCAGGACTCTTACTGCTTCAGCCTGAAGGTTCAGGCAGCACCAATGGCGAGCGCTACTATGTGGAAGCCTTGTTCGCGGTCGCGATTCTGGCCGCGGCTGCGATCACGCGCCTGCGTCCTCCCGCGATCCTGATGTACGCGTTGCTCGGGGCGCAACTGATTGCGGTGGGATTCTCGATACCCGCCTTACAGCGCGTCAGCCGCCCATTTGAGCGCGTTCACGACCTTGCCGCGCAGTTGCCCCTCGCCGACGGCGTTGTCTATCTGGCGTCCTCGCCCGG
>NZ_CAJCHS010000319.1 GCF_903970205.1 Nevskia soli
CGCTTGCTACACTGCGAATACATCCGGAATGCTCCCTCATGAAGCCAACCCAGGAGTTACCCCGCACCTTAGGAGAATTGCGCAATAGCGCGTTCTCGGAAACCCACTCCGGCTCGCGCACGGTTAAAGATGAACTGCGAGCGAATTTAATTTGCAAGCTGCAGCGCGGGGAAACGTTGTTCCCCGGCATCGTCGGCTATGAGGACACCGTCGTTCCTCAGCTCGTGAACGCCGTTCTTTCGAAGCACAACTTCATCCTGCTCGGGCTGCGCGGGCAAGCTAAGACGCGCCTCATCCGCATGCTGACAACGCTTCTCGATCCGTTCATTCCCTATGTCGCGGGCAGCGAGATTCACGATAATCCGTACCACCCGATCTCCGCTCACGCGCGCCATATCGTCGCGCAACACGGCGACGAAACTCCGATCGCGTGGCTAACACCCCACGCCCGCTACATCGAAAAACTCGCGACCCCCGACGTAACGATCGCAGATATGATCGGCGACATCGACCCCATCAAAGCCGCCCGCCGCGGCGCCGATATCTCCGACGAGTTGACCATTCACTACGGCCTGGTGCCCCGCGCCAATCGCGGCATTTTCGCCATCAACGAATTGCCCGATCTCGCCGGCAAAATTCAGGTCGGGTTGTTCAACATCATGCAGGAAGGCGACGTACAGATCAAGGGCTATCCGGTTCGCCTGCCGCTCGATTTGCTGCTGGTCTTCACCGCCAATCCCGAAGACTACACGGCGCGCGGCAAGATCGTCACCCCGCTGAAGGATCGAATCGGCAGCGAAATCCGCACGCATTATCCGACCGAGATCGAGCAAGGCATCGAGATCACCAAGCAGGAAGCGTGGATGGACCGGGCGTCGAACATACAAACGCGCGTGCCGTCGTATATCAGCGAAGTGGTGGAGCAGCTGGCGTTCATCGCGCGTGAAGACAAGCGCATCGATAAGCGCTCCGGCGTGTCGCAGCGACTGCCCATCTCGGTGTTGGAAAACGCACTTTCGAACGCGGAGCGGCGCGCGCTCGGCAATCGCGACAGCCTCGCCGTGCCGCGCGTGCTCGATGTTTATTCCGCGCTCCCCGCCATCACCGGCAAGCTCGAACTGGAGTATGAAGGCGAGTTGAAGGGCGGCGATACCGTGGCTCGCGAGATTATCCGCATCGCCGTGGGCAAGGTATTCGACCGCTACTTCGAGGGCGTCAACCTCAATTCGATTGTGCAATGGTTCGACCTCGGCGGTTCGCTGCAACTCGGCGAGACGGTCAATTCCGAGAGCATGGTCCGGCAGCTCGAAGGTATTCAAGGGCTGATGGAGAAAACGCGCGCGCTCGGACTCACGCCCAACGAACCGGATGCGGTCCGCGCTTCGGCGGCTGAATTCGTTCTGGAAGGCTTGTATGCGCACCGCCGCATCAGCCGCACGGAAGAACGGACCTTTGCAGCCGAAGAGAAACGATCCACGCCGCCGCGCGAACGGCGGGATGAGCGCGACGATCGCGAGCGCGAACGGGAACGCCGCCGCAAGCAGTTCAACTAATCGCACGAAAGGAGGCTCGCGCAATATGAAATCTATTAAGTACTCGCGCTACACCGGCGAGGACTTTGGCATCGACGCTCAGGATCTGCTGAACGCGCTGTCCGATTTCTTCCTCCAAAGCGGCTTTGATTCGCCTTACGGGCAATTTCGTGAGATGGACCAGCGCACCATGGAGGAGCTGAAACAAGCTATCGCGCGCGCGCTCGAATCCGGCGATCTTTTCCCCGATGACCAGATGGAAAAGATGCTGGAGCGTCTGCAAAACATGACGCCCGAGCAGATGAACCAACTGCTGGATACTCTGGTCCAGAAGCTTGCTGACGAAGGTCACATCACCATCTCGCAGCCCAGTCAGCCGATCGATCAACCGAAAGGTCAAGGCGGCGAAGGTCCGGAGTCGAAGGTTAAGTTCGAAGTTACCGATAAGTCGCTCGACTTTCTCGGATTCAAGACGTTGAAAGACCTGCTTGGTTCTTTAGGTAAGTCGAGCTTCGGCCGCCATGATACCCGCGATCTCGCGACAGGAGTAGAGTCCTCAGGTTCCTCGAAGCTCTATGAATTCGGCGACACGCTCAATCTGAATATCAGCGAGACACTCTTCTCCGCCGTGCAGCGCGAGGGAGTCAAGGTCCCGCTGAACCTGGAATACGAAGACCTCTACGTCAATCAGTGCGAGTATCAGAGCTCCTGCGCGACGGTGCTGATGCTGGATTGCAGCCACAGCATGATTCTCTATGGCGAAGACCGTTTCACGCCGGCCAAGAAAGTCGCGATGGCGCTGGCTCACCTGATTCGCACGCAGTATCCCGGTGACACGCTTCGCTGCGTCCTATTCCACGATTCCGCCGAAGAACTCGACATCAGCCAGCTCGCGCGCGTTCAGGTCGGACCTTATTACACCAACACCCGCGACGGTTTGATCCTCGCGCAGCGCCTGCTGGAGCGCGAGCGCAAAGACATGCGCCAGATCGTAATGATCACCGACGGCAAGCCGAGCGCGCTGACCCTGGAAGACGGGCGCATGTACCGCAATGCGTTTGGGCTCGACCCGCTGGTGATCAGCAAGACGCTGGAAGAAGTCAATCGCTGCCGCAAGCAGGGCATCCTGATCAACACCTTCATGCTCGCCAGCGACTACGGTTTAGTGAACTTCGTCCAGAAGGTGACCGAAATCTGCCGCGGGAAGGCGTATTTCACCACGCCTTACAATCTCGGCCAATATCTTCTGATGGATTACATGAATCGGAAAACGCGC
>NZ_CAJCHS010000320.1 GCF_903970205.1 Nevskia soli
GGCGCGATCGGCGCCGGCGGAGCCTCTACCGCTGGGGCAACGGGCGCGGGTTGCGGCGCGGGGGCCTGTGGTTGCTGTTGTTGCGACTGTTGTACCGGCTGCTCCTTCGCCTTCGCGTCGTCGGACGGTTGGATATCGAATACTTCCGCAACCGTCTTCTCCACCTGATCGGCGGACACCGCTCCATCCTTCGGAAGCGGAAATAAGAGCGAGGCTTTGTAGCGGACATCGGAGTAGGCGTCGGTGAACAGGCTGAAGGCAATTCCCTTGTCGGTCGCGGCAATGCCGGTTACCCAGATCTTCTCGCCGCTGACGAACGTTCGCGTATCGCCGCCAACTACCTTGGAAGCGCCCGGTACATAAGACTTAAACGGGCTGAAACCGCTCAATGCGTTGTGAGTAATACGCCCATTCTTGTACGTGTTCTGGTTCAGGTCGCGATCCGTCACTGGAACCATTACTAAATTGTCTTTCTTCAGGACCAAAACTGAACCGGCAGTCACAATGTCGTCCAGCTTTGCCGTCGTTTTGGTGAGCGCGTACTTCGCCAGCAACTTCTGCTGGATCGTAGCTTTCGAATCCTGGGCCTGAACGGGACTGGACAGGCATCCAAGGACGAGCAGGACACTAGAGAATGTAGTCAATCGCATCATACGGAAATTTAAACGGAGTCCGCCCACTATACAACGCATCCTCCCTGGTTTCAATACCTCCTAATACTCCATGCGTAAAATCGCGCCGAAACCGTCATTCTTTTCTTGGTATTCGACTCCTCGACCTCGATGGAACCCATCACAGCGGCGTGGCGGCGCCACTCTGATACCCGGCTCCGGTTCGCCCTGGATTGGGGCCGGCAACCACGGCGAAACCGAGACCACCCCCGTTCGCCTGACCCTCCTGAGCTTCATAACCGTCCCTCACTCATGACCCTTCAGAACCACAGACATCTTCCCCTTTAATCTCCCCTCCAGCACGGCAATCACATCCGCCCGCGCGGTCTCATACGTCGGCTCGCCGTCCCAGTAGAACTTAATCAAACTCTGTGTGACCGAACCCTGTGAATTCGTCGCGTACGAATCTAAGGAGAAGCTCCGCTGTCCGGCTGCCGCCTCGGTGGGATGCTTTTCGGCAAACACCCGCTGATCGATGTCGTCGGACTCGCACGCGATCCTAAAATCCAGCTTGCGGTCAGGTGAAAAGTGCAGGACGTTGTAACGCGTATGAAAACGCCCGTCAAGTTCGTAATAGTCCCGGACCGTGTAGCGTTCGCCCCCAACCCACAACACGTCGATGACGTCACCCTTCGGCGACAACCCAGGCGCATTGCGATCCCGCGCGATTCGAACGATGCGCCGCTCTTCGTCGAACTCAGACCACCGCTCCGTCGCGGCGTCCACAACGGCCAGGTTCGCGTGCGCCGACCACGTCTCCGGTCCGAGAGCAAGAACACGCAAGTAGAAACCCCGAGCTTCCTCGTACTGCTGCAACCCCAGAGCCGCATTCCCCGCCAGGAGAGTCGCTTCGATCGAGTCCGGGTGGTCGAGGAGATAGCCAGCAAACCAGTCGCTTGCGGCCGCCCAATCCTGCCGTGCGAGGTCCTGCTTGCCGCTCAGCAGCGGATCGATTTGCGCGTAGCAAGGCACGATGCTTAGTCCGGCGAGTAAGATCGCCGCTCGCATGGCCTTTGCTCGGGTCAGGTTCCTCATGTTACTCTCCACACGCGACATGGCTGGCCGGGAGCTGAATGTGACAAGAAATGATAATTTTATTTCCGGGTCAGAAGCGCGCGCGGGCTAAAGCCGTGTTACCATCCGACAGTTTTTATCTTGATGACCGAGGCAAACGAGGGCCATGGGACGCGATAGCGCACGCGCTCACATAGACGCGTTCCCGCTGTTCTTTGCCTGGATCGGCGAAACGCAGCCCGACGTCCCGGTGGAAGACATCCAGACCAGGACCTGGAACAAGCTCACCGCGATCGTTATTCGGCAACTGCGAAGTCTGGGTCCATGGGAGCCGGAAGACCTGACCGACTGCCGGAACAACGTCTTTATCCTCATGGAACGCAAACTCGGCCAACCGATGGAAATAGAGGTCCGTGCCGTGCGATGCTCAGCGGAATTCTTTCGGTCGCTTGGTGTCGACCCGACTGCGCTACACCTGCTCCGAGCCGAACCTTTCTCGATCGTCGTCGTGCACCCGGACATTCGGCCGCCCGGGCAACTTCGCGCCTGGCTCCGGGACCATGATGACGACCGCGTGATCACAGTCATCCAGGATCTAACTTGCCGCGAGGAGAAGCGGCTGCCCATTCCCGTAGCTTACGAGCTACTGAAGCATGAGCAAAATGCGCTTCTGGAACTGACCGCTCAAGCCGCTCCCGAGTTAGCCTACTGCGCCGGCGTCCGGGCAGTTCATCATGAGTCGTTTGCAATCCGCATGGGATTCGTGGCCGGAACTGCGCGCCGCCTGGTGCTCGAACATCGCGGGGCGATCGGCAACGCGAGTGAAGTGTCGAGCGTTGAGGAGCTAGTCCCGGAGCGTTATCCTGCCGCGGTTGACCAGAACCATGACGCAGCGCTTCTGTCCGCGGAGCGAGCCATCCGGCGTCTGCCCGCGGCATCGCGGAACCAATTGATAGAGCGCTACGTCGATGGTCTCTCATGGGCCGAGATCGCGCGAAAGCGTAAAGTGACGGAAGTTAAGGCGCGGCAGGACGACTCGCGTTTAATGAAAGAACTCGCCAAAGCGTTTGTGCCCTTGAACGTCGAGGTAGGAAAACAGGCCGTTCCTCGCGTGGTCAAATGGCTGAAGGAGATGCTCCCGCGTGTCCTGGAGCGGGAGTAAGTTATGCCCGTTAACGTTCCTGCCGCCGACCGCGAGATCCTAAGCCGGTACCTGCTGGGGCAGCTCTCCGCGCCGGAGGCGGATGAGGTCGAGGATCGATTTGCGGGCGACGACGTTTACTTCGCGCTCTATGAAGAAGTCGAGCGCTCGCTGGTCTCGGATTACGCCGCCGGGATACTAGAACCTCTCGAAGCTGGGCTCTTTGAGAAGAACTATCTAGTTACTCCGGAACGGCGGCATCAGGTAACTGTAGTTCGGGCCCTGCTTCGGGTAAGAGCTGCCGAGCTGGATCAACCGGCGCGCGACAGGCCGATCAAGGTGGTTGGTTTCGCTCTCGCAACCTCCGCGGTATTGGCGACCGGCGCCATCCTAATTTTGTGGCCTCGCCAGGAACCCTTGAACAAGCCTGCGGTCGTCGCATCGCAACACCCCCCCGCAGCCATCCCGGCTCCAGAGCATATCCCTGCCGCGCCGCCCGCAACGAACCCCCACAACGAACCCGCTGCTCGAAGGGGGACCGTCGTCAGCAGTTCTCCGCCGGCGTCGACCGCGCGAGCTACGAGAGTAAGTCCGAGCGGGAGCGAAATTACGGCTCAACAGGAGCCCATAGTCGCCGAAAGTACGCCGCCCGTTCCCGCTCCGTCTCGCGGCGCCACTACTTCAGGGGAACACCGAGTTGACTCTAACTACAAGTTAGCCAATGAACCGGAACCCCCAACCAATCCGACCCTGAATGCGGACGCTATAGCCGGTATTCGCTCGAAGCTGCTAGGTCTATACACTCTCACCAAGGCTACCGAGAAGCTAGACGGTATCGAAACTGCCGGGTCCGAGTTCGTTTTGAAGAAGAACAACCTCGTGATGACCCCGGTGGGGAACTATGATTCCAACCAGAATACCTACAAAGACGGCCGAATCGCGCAAAATGCGCTCGGAGGGCGCCTCTTTTTTTCGCGTTTCTCAGGGGCCAGTCCCACCAACATTATTGGGGGCGAAACACGCACCTTTATCACCGGCGAAAAAGTGAGGGTAACAGACATCTCAGTTACTAACCGTGCCGTAGTTTTCACCCTGTTAACGCAGGACTGGTCAAATCTCTGGTATAAAGGCAGGCTTTCGTTCCCCCTGCCAAAAGATGGAGAAGTAAACACCGACCAAATCGAGAAAATGGTCAGCGAAGTGTTCGACGTCAAGCCGCCTGAGAATACGAACGCGACTAACCAACAAAAGCCACCTACCGAACCTGTTCCGCCACGCACGATCACTCCCGGGCAAACCCAGGATCAAGTGATCGCCACTTTCGGCCAACCTTTAAAAATCGTTGCCTTGTCCTCCGGCAAGCAACTCTACTACTATGCGGACAAGAGAATCACGTTGGTCGACAAAACGGTTACAGATATCGACGGCGTAGCTACAAAATCCGAGGGTCGAAGCTTAAAGCCAACCCCTCCGGCGCAACCAGCTACCAAAATGCCCGCAAACCAACAGCCGAAGCCTCCAAGCACTCCAGCCAAGAAAAAACCCGCTTAGCCTTTCACTCCTACTGACGCGGGTCGAATCAAGCGTTCCCCAGCGCCCGTCCGATTCGGTCCAGTCCCCCCGCGAACATTTCGTGGTTTACGCCCATGCCGATGCGGAAGTGGTCGGGTTGATCGAAGAAGCGGCCGGGGACTACTGTGGTTTCATAGTCCTCACGCAATCGATTCAGGAACTCGTTGATATCTACATCGAGAAGCTTCGGGAAACAGGTGGTGCCCCAG
>NZ_CAJCHS010000321.1 GCF_903970205.1 Nevskia soli
CCTGATGCGTCGCCGGATCGAGTGTGAGCGCGCCGGCCGAGGCGAGAACACCGCCGTAGTCGACCGCCTGAGCGATGGCAGGCCTCCGCGGAAGAGTCACTTGAAATGCCGCGCCTTCGCCGGGTGCACTGACCGCCGTAATTTCTCCGCCGTGCCGATTCACGATCTTGCGGCAGATGGCCAGCCCGACCCCGGTGCCTTCGTACTCCGTCCGGCTATGCAGTCTTTGGAACACAGTGAATATCCGGTCGAGATACTTCTCATCGAAACCGATTCCGTTGTCTTTCACCACGAATTGACCGGCGCCTTCGGGATACTGGTGCGAGTTAATCAGTTCACCCCAAATGCGGACGACGGGCGCTTCACCCGGTTTGTGGAACTTCAAGCTGTTTCCGATCAGGTTTTGCAGTAACTGCCGCATCTGCGTGGGGTCGGCTTCGACGACGGGCAGCCGTTCCAGTTCCACAATGGCGCCGGTCCCGTTGATGCGCTCTTCCAGATCCGATAGAACTTCCCGGGCGACGCGCAAAAGGTCAACCGATTCGAACGGACGCGCTTGAGTGGCCACCCTCGAGAACGAGAGCAAGTCATTGATCAGGGCATGCATCCGGCTGGTAGCGCGGAGCATTCGATTCAGGTAATCCAGCGCGGTTGGATCCGGATTTCCGGCCACAATGATCGCCTTGAGCCGATCGCCGAAAGCCTGCACCTTGCGCAGCGGCTCCTGCAGATCGTGCGCCGCGACCGAAGCGAAATCCTGCAGCTCGCGGTTGCTTTCTTCAAGCATGCGCGAGGACTCAATGAGCTTGATGTTCGCGGCTTCCAATTCACTGGTGCGCAGGATCTCCCGTTCTTCCAGCTCGCGAGCCTGGGTCTCATGGAACTTGCGGTCCGTTATATCGATAATCGACGCCAGGATAAAGTGGCCCTGCGAGGTTTCGCACGGGTTTAGTGCGATTTCAATAGGCGCCTCGCTGCCGTCCTTGCGCCGTCCAAAAAGGTCACTCCCCGCCTCCCTCGCAGGCATCGTCGGGCTGGAGAAAAATGCTTCCAGAAAGCCGGCGAGGCGTTGGCGGAACCGGTCGGGCAGCAGGATTTCGAACGGTTGCCCGAGCATCTCGCTGCGGTTCCAACCGAACAGTCTCTCAGCCTGGGTATTCACCAGCGTGATCAGACCGTCAACCCCCACCATCACCATGGCACTCGGCGCGGCCTCCACCACTAGCTGGAAGCGCTCATCCGTTACCTTGCGCGCCGTGATGTCGTGAACGAGTTTCGCAAAGCCCACTAACTGTCCCGTATCGTCGCGCACCGCGGTAATGGAAACCTCCGCCTGGAAGCGCGACCCGTCTTTGCGGACCCGCCAGCCTTCTACCGCGTAACTCCCCAGTTGGGCTACTACCCGCAATTCCTCGGCGGGGAGATCCCGCGCGACATCCTCGGGCTGATAAAACACGGAGACATGTTGGCCCGCAATTTCGTCCTTCGAATAGCCTTTAAGTCGCTCGGCGCCTGCGTTCCAACTCACCACATAGCCTGCCGTGTCGAGCATGATCAGCGCGTAATCCACCACCGATTCGACCACCAGCCGAAAGCTTTGATCGCTCGCCCGCGCAGCGGCTTCCGCTTTCTTGCGGGCCGAAATGTCCATCGCTACCCCAAGAAATCCAAGAGCTTCCCCGCTCGCGTCGCGTAAGCTGTTGACCACCAGGTTTACGCTGAAACGGCTGCCGTCCTTGCGAACGTAGGTCCATTCCCGCTCTTCCGTCCGCCCGCGGCGCAGGTCCTCAACGAAGACTTCGGCGCCTTGCACTTGCCTGCCGGTCTCCTGGGTCAGTTCCAGTCCGCGGGCGATCACTTCGGATTCCAGATGAAACACCAACGGGCTTTTCCCAATCATTTCATCGGAGCGATAACCTAGCATGTTTTCAGCGCCCCGATTGAAAATTGTTATCCCTCCCTCGATATCTCCCGCAATGATCGAGATATTCGTCGCGCAATCGAGCACGTTCTGTAACGTCTTCCAAGCCGCTTCCGCTCGCGCCCGTTCTTCGCTTTCGCGCCGGTGTTGTTCCTGCGAAGGCAGCTTGGCAACCGTCGGTACTAACTTGAGCAGGAGCAGCGCCGTCGGTAACGAGGCAATCGCGGTGATCCCTTTAATCAGGCCCTCTAACCGGTAGACCGGATGCCAGAGCGTATAGATCGCCATCAGGTGAGTTGCGCCGCAAGCCACAATGAAAATCCCGAACAGCATGAACATCCAGCCGTACTTTATGTCGCGGCGCTTGTGCCGCAGCAGTAGCAGCGCAAACGGAATCACAAAGTAAGAAAATGCAATTACGGCGTCCGATCCGATATGTAGCGCGATGACCGCCGGATCTCGAAGACAGTACACATGCGGCATGAAGTCATCCCGGAATAGCTGCAACCAGAAGTTCAGCATAGAGCCGTATTTATCTCCGCAGGCTTTCGTTTCTGACGGGCGCGGTTGCGCGTGAAGGAGAAGCGCGCACTCATCGGGCCGGGTTCCGTTTCGGGTTGGAAGCCGACGGCTTCGTCAACAAGCCGGCCGGCGTCAAGTTCGAGGAGGAAACCCTCTCCACCGCCGGATTGAACTTGGGCATCGCGGGAAATGCGAGGACACTTTCGGAATCGGCGGCCAGAGCGGTCGGGGGGCGCCGCGGAAGAGTCACTTGAAATGCCGCTCCTTCGCCGGGCGCGCTGACCGCCGTGATTTCGCCGCCGTGCCTTTGCACGATCTTGCGGCAAATGGCCAGCCCGACTCCGGTGCCTTCGTATTCCGCCCGGGTATGCAGTCTTTGGAACACCGTAAATATCCGGTCGAGATATTTCTCGTCGAATCCGATCCCGTTGTCTTGCACCACAAACTGGCCGGCGCCTTCCGGATATTGCGGCGAGTTCATCAGTTCTCCCCAAATGCGGACCGTGGGCACTACGCCCGGTTTGTGGAACTTCAGGCTGTTTCCGATCAGATTTTGCAGTAGCTGCCGCATCTGCGTCGGGTCGGCTCTGACCACCGGCAGGCTCTCCAGATGCACCACCGCGCCCGAAGCGTTGATGGACTCTTCCAGATCCGATAGAACTTCGCGGGCGATGCGCGTGAGGTCGACCGATTCGAACGGCCGCGCTTGACTGGCCACCCTCGAGAACGAGAGCAGGTCGTTAATCAGCGCATGCATCCGGCTGGTGGCGCGGAGCATTCGATCCAGGTAATCGAGCGCGGTCGGATCCAGATTTCCGGTTGAGAAGAACGCCTTCAGCCGGTCGCCGAACGCCTGCACCTTACGCAGCGGTTCCTGCAGATCATGCGCCGCGACAGACGCAAAATCCTGCAATTCACGGTTAATTTCCTCCAACTTGCGCGAAAACTCCGTCAGGCGGAGGTTCGCGGACTCCAACTCGGTGGTACGCAGGACCACCCGGTCTTCCAGTTCTTCCCGCAGGCGAAGATTCTCGGCCTCGGCCGACTTATAGTCCTCGACGTCGGTGCAAGTGCCGAACCACTTGACAATGATTCCCTGTTCGTTCCGCAGCGCCAACGCCCGTCCCAGGTGCCAGCGGTAGACACCGTCAACCGCCCGCCGCAGCCGAAATTCGACGTTGTAGGGTTTTCCGGTCGCCAGCGACTTTTGCCAAAGCCGAGTGCTGCCTTCGATGTCATGCGGATGTATAACGCGCGCCCAATCCGACTCTTGCGACCGCTCCGGCGTCCAGCCTGTATACTCAAACCATTTTGAGTTGTAGTAATCCACGGCGCCGTCGGGGTTGGCGGTCCAAACCATCTGCGGCAGGCTCTCGGCCAGGAAACGAAACTTGGCTTCCTGGGCCGCGATTTCGTCCTGCTTCTTCATCCGTTCGGTGATGTCGATGATGGAGGCAAGAACGAATGGCCCTTCGTCGGTGGTGATCGGACTCAACCCGATCTCGATCGGCACCGGGCTGCCGTCTTTACGCTTTCCGAACAATTCCGTTCCGGCGCCCATGGTGCGAATGCCCGGGTCGCGGAAGAAATTCTCGCGATGAAGGCTATGGCTGTTATTTCCGGCCGGCAATAAAACGTCAACCGGTCGACCCAGCAACTCCTCCCGCGGGAAGCCAAAGAGTTTCTCGGTTTGTGAGTTGACTAGCGTGATCAGCCCGTCAGCCCCGACCATTAGAGTCGCGGACGGAGCGGCTTCAACCAGCTGCTGGAAGCGTTGCTCGCTTCTCTCGAGTTGAGCCATCTTTCCGAGCAGCGTGGTGTTGGCGTCGGCGAGTTCGCGGGTGCGCTCCTCGACGCGCCGCTCCAGGTCGGCATTGGATTGCCGCAACGCCAACTCACCCGTGACCCGCTCGGTCACATCCAGGAACGTGCCCTCAATCGCGGGCACTTCAACCCGCTCATCCTTGATCTTCGTCAAACGGCCGCGCTGCTCGATGTAGCGGCTGGAGCCGTCCCGGCGCTGGATCTCGAGAACGACCTCGTGGGACTCCCCGCTCTCAAGAGTGCGCTCCACGGCCTCAATCGAGAGGGATCGCGAGGCGGGCGCGTGCATGAGCAGGCTTTCTTCCCTGGTGACTTGTTTTGTTTCCGGATCCAGACCGAAGATTCGGAACGCCTCTTCCGACCAGGTCAACCTGCCCGTGCCGGGAGTGTAGTGCCAGTAACCGACGCGCGCGATCCGCTGCGCTTCCCTCAGTTTGGCTTCGCTTTGCCGCAGCGCATCGGCGGTTCTGGTCTGTTCCGTTATGTCCCAGTTGGTGCCCACCGCGCGGATGGCGCGCCCATCGGCGTCGCGCCTTATTTCCGCTAACGCATGAATGTGGTGTATCGATCCGTCGCTCCAGACCACGCGGAAGTCGGTATCGAAGGTCTTCTCGCCGGCCAGTGAAAGCTGGAGCAACTCGGCAACGCGGGGCCGGTCCTCCGGATGAACCAGCGATTCCCAGGCTTCGTAGGCGCCGCTGAATCGTTCCCGCTCCGTCCCGTAGAGACAGAACATCTGATCGTCCCAGAGCAGGATGTTATCGACAACGTTATAGTCCCAGATACCGACGGCTCCGGCCCGCGTAGCCAGAAGCAATCGGTCGGCGGACTCCTTCAGGAGCTTTTCGGTTTGCTGGTCCTTTCGTGCCGCTTCCTTTTCCCGCGCCAGGAGATCCGCTTCGCGCTGGGCGCGGAAGATCACATAGCCGAGACGCCCCAGGTTGCTCTTAACAACGTAGTCGCTGGCGCCCATCTTCAGCGTTTCGACGGCGATATCCTCTCCAAGGACTCCGGAAACGAAGATGAAGGGCACCTCGGGGCACTTTTTCACGGCGAATCGGAGCGCCGAAATGCCGTTAAACGAGGGGAGCGCGTAGTCCGATAGAATCAGGTCCCAACCGGGCTGTTCCAGCAGCGCCTGATACTCCGCGCTGGTCTGCGTGCGCGTAATGTCGCAGGAGAGACCGGCTTCGGCAAGGCACGCCGCGATGATTTCCGCGTCGTAGGAGTTGTCTTCCACGTGAAGTATTTTCAAAGCGCGCGCTCCTCCACGGAAATAGCGGCTGGAGTAAAGGCCGGTAGGTCCATATTTGGTTGCAGAGCGTTCAACACCGCCCAGAATTTGCCGGCGGTCTTAATTGCGTCCGCGAATTCATGGAAGCCGACCGGCTTGACAATATAAGCCGTGGCCCCCAGCCTGCGCGCCTCCGCCAGGTCCGGTTCTTCGCGCGAAGACGAGAGGACGATGACGGGTATGGATGAGAGCTCCGGGTGCTCCCGCATGTGTCGAAGCACTTCCAGTCCATTGATTTTCGGCATTTTGATGTCGAGCAGGAAAAGCACCGGGTGGGGTCCCCGGTAATCCGCAAAGCGTCCGCGCCGGAGCAGGAAATTCAGCGCCTCCAGACCATCGCGAACCACGACCACGCGGTTAGCAAGATTATATTCAGCGAGCGCTTCCAGTGCGAGGTCCGTGTCATTAACGCTGTCGTCGGCCATTAATATCACCGAAGGATGAGGCATGTATCGTCTCCTAAAAACGCCGGGTCCTGGGGCGGCGGTTTTAAGCCGCGGGCAGCGTGACGTAAAAAGTGGCGCCGTTTTCCGGAGAACTTTCGGCCCACACCGTTCCGCCGTGGTGTTCCACGATCCGCTTGACTGTCGCCAGTCCGATGCCCGTTCCCTCGTACTCTTCCGAGTGCAGACGCTGAAACACCTGGAACAATTTGTGCGCGTACTCCATCTCAAAGCCGACGCCGTTGTCGCGCACGAAGAGGGTCACTGTATCCGGCGGCCCGGGCACCGATCCCACTTCGATCCTGGCTTCCGGCCGACGGCTGCTGTACTTCACGGCGTTGGAAAGTAGATTCACCAGCGCGACGCGCATCATCGCGCGATCCCCGCGGATTGGAGGCAAATCGCCAAGAGTCCAAACCACAACTCTCCCCTCGGTTTCCGGCGATAAATCGGCGCACGTCTGCTCCACCAGAGCGCGGACGTTCACGACACTTTGGGATACCTCAGTCCTCGACAACCGGGAAAACGTCAGAAGATCGTCGATCAGGCGGCCCATGCGCTTTGATGCGACCATGATCTTCTCCAGATAGCCCTGGCTTTTTTCGTCGAGTGGAGTACGATTCTGTTTCAACAGAAGCTCGGCGAACCCGTCCAGATGGCGAAGCGGCGCCCGCAAGTCGTGCGAGACGGAGTAGGAAAAGGCCTCCGCTTCGGACTTCAGACGTTGCAGTTCCTCCGATCGCCGGATCAGTTCCGCCTGGCTGGCCGTTTCCGCAAGCTTCCGTTCCGTGATATCGCGCGTAATCTTGGAAAATCCAAGGAGGTTCCCCGCCGCATCGGTAACGGGAGTAATTACGACCGACGCCCAGAAGCCGGAGCCGTCACGCCGAACTCGCCAGCCTTCCTCTTCGTAATTACCGTTTTCTCGCGCGATCTGCAAAGCTTTTGCCGGTTTGCCGGATTCGATGTCTTCGTCTCGATACAAGCAGGAAAAGTGCTTGCCGATGATCTGGTCCGCCGAATAACCCTTGATCCGCTCGGCTCCGGCGTTCCAAGTCAAGATGAAGCCTGACGGATCGAGCGTGAAAATGGCGTACTCGAGAGCTCCGTTCACCAAGGCCCGAAACAACTCTGCGTCAGGCTGCGCAACACGAGTGTCCGGGGTAGGTTCAACCAGTGTTTGGGACATTTGGTAAACGGGTGTGTCTGTTACCGGCGTATATCTCAGCGAATTCCGGCAGACCGTGTGGCGCACGGACTGGTCTGTCCCGTGTCGGGACTTCTCTCAACTTCCGGTTGCTATAGGCGCTCGATGTATGTATGCTCAGTGGTCGATGAGTGTTCACTCATCTAACGGGAGAGTGGCCGATGAGTCAGTTTCTTGATGACGTGGAAAAGCTGTTCGGCCACCCCAAAGCCGGCGCCCCGGCCGGCACCGGCTCCGAGAGCCCGGCTCCCCCGGTCGCCGACGCGTCCGCCGCGGTTCCATCCGACCGGTCGGAGACTCCGAATCGCACGCTGCTGATCCACGGATACTCGGCGTCCGGCAAAGAATTTCAGAACTGGAAGACCGCGCTCGTCCAGGCCCAGATCGATATCGCAACCATCGAGATCGGGAACTATGTCTCCTTGAATAACGAAATCACGATCAAGGATCTCGGCGAAGCATTCGACCGCGCGCTGCGCCTGACCAAGTGGAGCGCGGGATCGAAGGACGACCGCTGGACCTTCGACGCGATTGTCCATTCGACCGGAATGCTGGTGCTCCGCCAGTGGCTGATCAGCGATCCTTTCGGGCCGGGCGACGACCGGAGCCGCGTCCGGCGGCTCAAGCATCTGATTGGACTGGCGCCGGCGACCTTCGGATCGCCGCAGGGAAAGGAAGGCCGAAGCTGGCTGGGGGCGCTGGTCAAGGGGAACCGCACGATCGGGCCGGACTTTATGAATGCGGGCGACTTGGTGCTGCAGGGCCTGGAACTCGGAAGTGAGTACACGTGGGACCTCGCCATGGCGGACATGCTCGGCGCCCAGCCCCTCTACGGCAAGGGACCCGACACGCCCTATATTGCGGTGTTTATCGGAAATGTGGGGTACAGCGGAGTGGCCGCGGTGGCCAACTCACCGGGCAGCGACGGCACCGTGCGCTGGGCCGGATGCGCCCTCAATACGCGCATGGTGCAGCTGGACTTTCGACGGGAACCGAAGTTGCTGGACGCCAACAAAGCTCCTACCCGAGTCAACATATCGGACTGGGTAACAGGGCGGCTCGAATGTCCCGTAATCGCGGTCGACGGAAAGAACCACGGAACCATCCTGTCGGAACCCGATCCCGACGCGGTAGTCCGAGTCAGTGACTTTCTACGGAACGTGAAGACCCAGGACACTTATCAGACGTGGCTGACAGCCGCATTGGCGCATGCCGAACCCGCGTTGCAGAAGATGGACGCAGCTAGCCGCAAGGACGAGCGCGGTAACATCGACGGGCAGGGCGGCGCGGGCTGGCAGCAGTTTGTGATGCACGTAAAGGACGACCATGACGATGGCGTTCCGGATTACAACGTGCAGTTATTTGTCGGCGACGATCTGGCCCAATCCGACGACCCTCAATTCCAGGGCGTGCCCATAACTGTCGATACTTATAGCGCCGATAGCAGCTACCGTTGCTTCTACGTGCGGCTTTCGGATGACATGCTGAATGTAGGGACGGCGGGACACCCGAGGAAGGTCTGGATGGAGTTGATTGCTTCGAGTGGAACTTCCTACATCGAGTATGAGGCCTATACGTCGGATGCCGTTCCGACGAGGTTGACCCCGATGCTGGATGCAACTAAGCCGGTGAAGCTGGACCTGACGAATCTGGGCAGCGATGCGAAGTTGTTCTTTCCGTACACGACTACGCTGATTGAGATCGTGTTGGAACGCGAGCCTACCCCGCTTGCCGATGTTAGTTTGTTGTTCCAGTTCCTGCAGAGTTAAAAAATGGGGTTATTCCGGGTTTATCGGCTCGCCTGCCCGCCGGCCAGTAGATTCAGTACATGCCGAACTAGTTAGACTCGGGACGTTACCAAGCCGCTATCGCTCGCGATTCTATTCGATGCAACATCTATCTTTCAGAAAGGCGTAGCCATACTTGACGGATCATTGGGCTCAGCTGCGGGTATGGAGTGCCATGGAAGCGTCAGCTCGAACTTAGTGCCTTGGCTTCGATCCAGCTTCAGCTCGCCATTCATCTGATTGGTGAGAGTCCGGATTATCCGCAGTCCCAATGAGGGCGAATTCGTCCAATCGAAGCTTTCCGGGATTCCCGGCCCGTTATCCTGGCACGAAAGCGAGATCGATCCTGATTCGAGCCGGGCAAACTTTATGTGGATCTCTCCGCCCCGGCCGTGCGGGTAGGAATACTTCAAAGCGTTCGAAACCAATTCGTTTACGATCAAGCCGCAATAGATCACCCGATGCATCGGTAACTCGATGTCTTCGGCAGCGACCTTGATTCTTATCAGATTGTTTTCCAACGCGTACGCCGCGTGCAACTGACGGACAAGCTTTTCAAGGTATTCCCGGAAATTGAGCCTATCCATATCTTCCCGGCCATACAAGCTTTCATGAATCAGCGCCATCGACATTACCCGCTGCTGGCTATCGGCGAATGCCTTAATCGCTCGTTCATCGGTCAGCGTGGCAGCCTGCATTTGCAGAAGCGCCGCGATCACAGCCAAATTGTTCTTGACCCTGTGATGCAGCTCCCTCATTAGAACCGTTTTTCCCGCGAGCGCCTTGTTGAGCTGGGAAATCAGGCTGTTCTTTATATCTTCGTCAGCTTGTTGGCGCTCCTCGGACGCTCTTATTTCAAGAGTGCTGTCGATGAGCTTCCCGTCTGAAATCTCCAGTCGGAGGATGCTCTGGGAAAGCTCTTTTTCGGAAGCTTGCAGTTTCCGGGTCAGGTCGGCGATGCGATTGTCGGAAGCTTCCAGCGTAAGGGTAAGCTTTAAGAGTTTTCCTTCGGAAGCTTGCAGTTGCAGCGTGCGGGCGGCTAGGTTAATTTTGAAAGCTTCCAGTTCGCGCTCTTTTACTTCGAGTTCAACATTCAACATGGCTATGGCCTTCTTTCCAAATCACGCAAATCCAAAGCAGGTTTCTGTGCCCTGGAAGGAAAGACCCCATTCAGCGCGAGCAGGCGCTTTATCCCCTACCAGACTTAAATCCAATCCGTTCGACGGAAAGACACGGTTTTGTATGTCTTTTCCGCCTCGGCCCGCGCCGCGGCCGGTTTCTGATGTATATTCGCCTTCGCACCTCGGCATTTCATATCGCGAGACGCCGAGAATCTTGCGCATTGTCTCTAGTGAGACTTCATATTTCCATTAGATCACTTTACATAGAACGGTCTACCAAACCAGCTGAGCGCAATTCCCGCGCAAAGAAACTCCGTAGGTCCACTCGGGAACCGCGATTCGTAACCCAAAGCGGGCCGGAACGCGGGCCTGCGCCCCTTGCCGCGGTTAGTTCGTTGTTCCACTTTCTGACCATATGACGACGGAATCCTAGGTGCCTATCGAGACTCTTCTTGACGCCCCCCTCGCCGGCGCGGGGTTGCCGGCGGGCGTTTCGGCGGTACAATGCAGGGGAACCGGTGTTGTTCATGCTCTTCCTCTGCAATCTGCTTGCCTTACTATTCGATACAACATCGATCTTCCAAAAACCCCTTCCCGCCGATCAGCTTACATTTCTGGCGCAGTTCGCGGGTAAGCCGGCGCATGAGGCGGTGCGGGACAAACAGTTCAGGAAACTGATGCACGCCGCGTTGCCCAGTTGCACCTTCCATTACGGCTGGGACATGCCGCTCGATGAGGCGCTCGACATTGTGCTCAAAGGTTCCGATATACCGGTTAGAATCCGCGACGGACGCTATGTGACCGTATCGAGCCGCGGAGGACAGTATCTTGCGGGACGCGGATTCCTCTGGTTAGACATACGGGAAGGCATCGCGCTCGGTGCATTCTACTTTCATCCGACCAATGGCGAACCTACTCCGTCGGTGACCGTCTTTTCCAAACAGGTTCGGGAAGAGACGCTCGGCCTGACTGAGCTTCCAGCGGCGTTTGCCGAAGACCTGAGCCGGTGGTCCCAAGTAGCCGGGGTTCCACCCGTCACGACGCGCTACTTTATCACCGGGGCTAATAAGAAGATCCTGCTGGAACACGATGAAGACTATTGCGGCCCCGCGGATAAGGCATCGGGATCTCCCGGAAACCGGTGCCTGCAGATGGATGCCGACGCCGCCGATATCGATCTGAACGCCGCCTATTACCTGGACCTGACGCACCATGCGACCAATGGGACGGCGTGGATGATCGACGGGCAGGACCAGGCGGCATGGATGGTGTTCCGGGATAACACGTGCGGCGCCGGGCCCGACCCGCTCGGCTGCCGAATCCGCATGACGAGAGAGCGGACTCACGGCATCATCAAGCGCAGTCCCGCAATGCATTCGCCAGCATGGGTGCATGGTCAAGCCTCTTGACCGGCTACCATAACTCGGTAACCGGCCAAGTCCGCCTGTGCCGGATTGAATCGCAGTTCGAACGTAGTACCGCCGGACCCGGAATGCATGGTCAACTCGCCATTGATCTGCTTAGACAGTATTCTGACGATACGCAGGCCGAGCGATTTGGCCGTTTCCCAATGGAATGTCTCGGGCATGCCGACACCGTCGTCGCTACAAGATAGCGAGAGAGCGCCCGAGCTCAGCCGGACGAAGCGCACCACGATCGATCCGGAGCGGCCCTCGGGGAAGGCGTGCTTGAGAGTATTCGAGAGTAACTCGTTGAGGATAAGACCGCACGGGATCGCCTGGTCCACGGGTAAGTCAATGTCCTCCGCTTCGATACTGACGTCGACTAAAGTCGAAACCGAGTAAGAGTCACAAAGCTCCCCCGTCAGCTGTTCCAGATACTTCCGGAAAGCCACGCGATCCAGGTTCTTGGTGGCATACAGGAATTCATGGATGCGCGCCATGGACAGGACTCTATGCTGGCTGGCCACCAGCGCGACCTTGGCGCGGCCATCCTCGATCGCCGACGATTGCATCCCCAGAAGCGCCGCGACGATGGCCAGATTATTCTTGACCCGATGATGTACTTCCTGAATCAGAACGGTCTTTTCCGTCAGGGCATCTTCGAGCCGTGCAATCAGATCTTCGCGCTCCCGTTCGGCTTTTTTGCGCGCCGTGATGTCGGAAACGAAGGCGATCGATAAGCCATCGTGTTGTTCGCCGACGAAACTCAGGCTCACTTCCACCGGAAATTCGGCGCCGTCGTTGCGCAGCGCGATCAGGTCCATTCCGTTACGCGCGGGACGCCCATGGAGATGCGCCTCCGGATGCCCATGGCGATACTGGCTGCGGCTCTGGTAACCCGCATACCGTCGGCGGAGACCCGGCGGCAGAAGCAGTTCGACCGGCATGCCGATCAGTTCGGACCGCGTGTAACCGAACAGGCGCGCCACCATCGCGTTGGCGTCTATGATCCGCCCTCCGACGTCCGTGGTCAGAATGCCCTGACCCGCGTTTTCGAATAACGAACGCGCGCGCGCTTCGCTGGCCCGCAACGCCTCTCCGGTGCGTTTCAGATGCGCATTGGCGGTCTCAAGCTGCTGGCTTCGTGAGCGCAGCACCTCTTCATTGTGGAGCTGCTCGCTGACGTCGGTGTTCGTGCCGAACCACCGGACCACTTTGCCGGCCGCGTTCGTTACCGGTGTCCCGCGCGTGAGGAACGGACGGAACACGCCATCGGCGCCGCGCAGCCGCAACACCATCTCGAACGGAGTTCCGGACGCAAGCGAGCCCGTCCAGCGCTCGACCACCTCCTGAAGCAGTGCCGGATCCATCACCGACTCCCAGCCCCAGCCCTCCAACTGTTCGCTGGTGCACCCGGTGTAATCGAACCAGCGCTGGTTGAACCAGAAGGCCCAGCCATCGGCGTTGGCCATCCAGGAGAGGTTCGGAATGGTGTTGGCGAGCGTACGGAACTGGGATTCACTCTCGCGCAGCGCGGCATCCACCTGCTTGCGCTTGGTGATGTCCGAGACAAAAGCAATGGAGAGCCCTTCCTGAGGCTCCGCCAGGTAGCTGAGGCAGATTTCCACCGGGAATTCGCTGCCGTCCCGCCGGTATCCGACTAACTCAATCGACCGCCCGCTATTGCTCGCGTCGCGCCGCAACCAGTAGTTCGCGCGGCGTCCGGTTAGCGCACTGCACGGCATTAGCATCTCCGTCGGCTCGCCGATCAACTCGGAAGCGGTATAGCCGAACATGTGCTGCACCACCCCGTTGGCGTCCACGATACGGCCCGCGGCGTCGGCGATTAAGATGCCTTGTCCGGTGTTCTCGAACAACGACCGGGCGCGAGCTTCACTGGCACGCAGCGCTTCGCCGGTTCGCTTGATTTCCGTCAGGTCATGGACAATTTTGACGTGCGAGATAGGGTGTCCCGCGTCGTCACGGAGGATGGTGATGTCGACGAGGACTGGAAAAGACGTGCCGTCTTTTTTTACGTGGACGGTCTCAAACAAAACATGACCCTGTTGAGATTCCTCGGCGGCCCGCAATACAGCCTGCCGGTGCGCCAGTTCGCTTTCGGGGTAGACGAAGGCGGTGTCCCGGCTGACCACTTCGTCCTCCGTATACCCCATGCTTTGTGAGTAAGCCGGATTTGCGGCGTCGATCTTTCCAGTTACTACGTTAGCGATTGCGATTCCGGACTGAGAATCTTCAAACGCGCGCTGCCATTGACGGGCGATGGCTTCATCTCGTTTGCGCTGCGTGATGTCCCGAGTAATGACGACAAAGAACTGTCCTTCCGGACTGAATACCGATAAGTGGAGCCACTTATTATGCTCTTTGCTATGGTGATCCAAATTTTCGGCAACGCCTGTGCGGGAAACGCGGCCGTACACCTCAAGCAAGACCGGGTCGACCCGCGGAGTTAAATCCGACATCCGGCGGCCGACAACATCCGAGGCGCCGGTGAGGGAAGAGAAACCGGAGTTCACCGCCAGGTAGATGAAGTCCGCGGGTTTGTCGCCTTCCCAAATCATTTGACAGTAGGCGATCGCGTCAGGCATGTTCTCGAAGAGGACTCGATATTGAAGCTCGTGTCGGCGGGCGCTGGCTTCGGCCAGTTTGCGGCGGGTGATGTCCTCGGCGTAAATGACGACGCCGCCGGTGGTTTCTCCGCTGTTGCCCCACGGAGCGACGCGCCAGTTGACCCAGTGTTCCAGGCCGTCGGGGGCGACGAAGCATTCTTCGCGTCCGGAAACGGTCTCCCCGGCGAGCGCCCGGCGATGATTCTCGATCCAGCGTTGCGGCAAGTTGGGATACGTTTCGTAATGGCTTTTGCCGAGTACCGCTTCGCGGGTCAAACCGGCGTCATCGAGCCAGCACTGGCTCACCTGAATTTGCCGGAGTTGCCGGTCGAGCATCATGATCCCCATGGGCGCTTCTTCGACTAACCGTTGCAGAATTCGAAGCTCCTCCATGCTCCGGCTCGCGCGTTCGGTTTCAACCTCGATCCGGCGGTGCTGCCGGGCAGCCACAAGGAAGAAGGTAAGCGCCAGCAAAAAGCCGCCCGTGACGACCAGGACCGTATTCGAGGAGTTCTGACTGCGACTCCGGATGCGACTTATCAGGAGTGCGTTTTCCTCCCCTTCGAACTGCGCGAGAAGAACGCGAATGGCCTGCATGGATGTCCGGCCGGCGGGATGGTTCAGGCGATAATCGAGAGCGAATTCCCGGCCGTGCTCCCGAAATACCTGGATCCCGTCGTCAAGTAGCGTCAGCCTGGCCTTCGACAACGCATCCAGTTGATCCAGGCGCTCTTGCTGAAGCGGTTCGCCGGTGCTGAGATCCCGCAGTCGGCGGATATGACCCGGCGGCCTGGCCAGGGCTTCGCGATAAGGCTGTAAGTAGCTCTCCGAACCGGTTATGAGAAAGCCGCGCTGGCTGTTCTCGGCGTCCACGATGTCGGCGAGGACCTCTCTTGATACCTGAATAACTAGATAGGTGTGATCGACCCAGCCGGGGACTTGACTTTGCTCGCGCAGGTTCCAGCCGGCGAACAGGCAGGTCGCGGCCAGCACCGCGAAACCGCAGACGGTAAAACGATTAAAAGGCACGGTCGCACTGCTCTCCAGGCGTGCATTTTCGAATAACGGATAAGCTAAGACGCCTTGAAGACCTGGGACTTCTCGCGCCCGAGCAACAGGCTGCTTACCTTTTGCAATAACTCTGTCTTGCCGAACGGTTTGGGAAGAAAGCGTGCGCCCTGGGGCAGATTGGCCACGCTATCCACTAACTCCTGCGCGTATCCGGAGATGAAGATGATTTTGATTTCCGGCCGTCCGATGGATAAGTTGCGGGCCACCTCGAAACCATTGAGTCCGGGCATCATGACATCCGTAACGACCACGTCGATCTGTCCGGAATAATCGTTGGCGATGCGAACCGCTTCTTCCCCATCGGAGGCTTCGACAACCGTATATCCAGCGCCCAGCAGATACTCGCGCAGCAGGCCGCGCACATTATCCTGGTCCTCGACCAGCAAGACCGTGACGGCATCGGAAACTCCGCTGGTGGTCGCAGCGGGTAACGCCGGACGGACCGCCGCGGCGGCGATGCGCGGGAAGTACATGGTGAAGGTAGCGCCGTTGCCCGGCGTGCTGTCCACATTGATGGTTCCCCCGTGATCGGTGACGATGGTGTGGACGATGGAAAGACCCAGCCCGGTGCCGCCGCCGGGCTGTTTGGTGGTGAAGAACGGTTCGAATAAGTGTTCCGCCGTTTCGGCGCTCATGCCGGCGCCGGTATCGGTCACGCTCAGCGCGATGAATTGTTCGGCTTCCGCCTCGGCGGCATCCAGGCGCGGTACATCGACATTCGACGTCTCGATGGTGATCCTGCCGCTGCCTCCCATGGCGTCGCGGGCATTGGAAACCAGATTCATCAGCACCTGCTTCAACTGGCCCGGATCGGCCTGCATGACGCCCAGATCGCGGTCGAGCTTGAAACGCCACGTGACGGAAGGGCCTCCCACGCGGCGGAAGAGCTCCTCGGTGTCCCGGATTACCGCGTTCAGATCGACATCCTGCTGCTCGACCGACTGCTTGCGGCTGAACTTCAACAACTGCTGAGTCAGGCTGGCCGCGCTCCTGCCGGCTTTCTGGATCTCGCGCAGGGCGTGCAGCCCGTGATCGTCCGGCCCAGCGCTGATCAATTCATCGGAATAGCCGAGAATAACGAACAGCAAGTTGTTAAAATCGTGCGCGATCCCGGCGGCTAAACGGCCGACCGCATGCATTTTGTCCATGTGGCGGATCTCGTTATCGCGAGCCTTGCGGGACGTTGCATCCCGGAAGGTAACGACGGCGCCGACCACTCTGCCCTCGTCCACGCTGGGGGCCAGGGCGCCTTCAATGGGAAACGTTCGGCCGTTGCGCTTGCTGGCGACCAGGTCGCGGGGGAGTTCGCTCGGGGGCTGCGGCTTGTAAGGCGGCGTGAGCAGTTCATCCACATCCGCGTCGGTGACGGCGTCCCTAAGTCGGAGGACGGTAGCGATATCGACGTCGCGGCACTGTTCATTGGTCCATCCGGTAAGCGCCTCGGCCGGCCCGTTGAGAAATTGAACCTTCCGGTCGGAATCGATCACGGCCATGGCGTCGGCCATGGTGCTAAGTACGGTAGCCATCCATGACCGCTGGTTCCGCATGGCGCGGTCGGCCCGGTGCTTATGGATCGCCATCTCAATCGTGATGGAGAGGTTCATGGGATACACGGGCTTGGTCAGGTAACCGAAGGCGCCCGTGGTCTTCGCGCGGTCGACCGTCTGGTGATCGGTGTGGGCAGTTAAGTAGACAACGGGTATGTCGAAGTGCTCGCGCAGCTTCGCGGTCGTGGCGATGCCATCCATGGACCCCTTGATGCGGACATCCATCAGGATCAGGTCCGGCATCAACTGCGGAACCAGTTCCAGAGCGCCTTCCGAGGACTCGGCGATACCAACCACCCGGTAGCCGTCGGACGACAGAAGGTCCGCGAGATTATCGGCTACGAGACCTTCGTCTTCAACAATAAGGATTTTAACGGGCGTCGCCGGGATCTGAGGCGGAGAAAATGTCATTTCACCGGCTCGAGAGATGTTAGCGGACACTGATGGATTGTTCACATTTACCCTATCACACTTTTTTTGTCGGACCGGGAAAGCGAGGGGGCCCGGGCCATGTCCATAACGCGCGCCGACCGCATGCGGATCTGACCGGATTGCCGAATCTTGCGAGAGTGCTTGCGGTCATAC
>NZ_CAJCHS010000322.1 GCF_903970205.1 Nevskia soli
GGAAAGACGCCAGGCAAGCGCATCGCTTTCGCCGTGCTGATCGAGAACGGTCAATATGGAGGCACGACGGCTGCGCCGGTCGCGGGCGAAATCGTGGCGGCCGCACGGCAATTAGGACTGATATGAACGCGCTCGAAGAACTGGATCGATGGATCGCCGGGAAGATCAAAGGCTGGTCGTCGCGCGTGAGCGGCGAACCGCGGGGGCGGGAACTGCTCGAGATTCGCCGCGAGATCCTGGAGCGCGTGCGCGCCGAGATCGAGCCGAAGGGCGGCGGCCGCAGCGTTTTTCCGCATGGCTCCGTGTGGATCCGCGTGGCGTCGCCGGATGAGCGTGAACGCGCGGCGATGAGCGCAGCGCTGTGCGGACCCGATGGTATCGAGAGCGATATCAAAGACCTGCTCCGCGAAGCGCGCTGCACCCTCCCGCCGGGCTTTCATGTGGACGTCGCAGTTTGTGATGGCGCGAGCCAGGGTGTGAATATCGAGTTTCGCGCCATCGAAGCTCCGGCAGCGGTCCCCGCAGTATCTGTACAACGCCCCGCCGCACGTCTTCGCGTGGTTCGAGGACAAGCCGAACCGCAGGAACTGGACGTCAAATCCGACCGCGTGAATATCGGCCGCCTCAAAGAGGTTTCCGGCGAGAAAGACGGACTTCGCCGCCGCAACGACATCGCCTTCGCGGAGACCGAGACAACCGTATCCCGCGAACACGCGACCATCCGCTACGACAAGGAAACGGGAAGGTTTTATCTGCAGGACGGAGCCAGTCAGCGCGGCACCTCGGTCTTTCGCGACAGCCGGAGACTTACCGTTCCGAAGAGTCCTACCCGCGGTTTGCAGCTTCGCTCCGGTGATGAGATCCATCTAGGCGATGGGCGCGTCGTTTTCGAAACCGAATAAGTTGTACTGCCGGCGAACGGCGGCGCGCGAAATTAAGCAGCGCGCCACCGTCAACTCACTTTGAAGAGACGACACTAGCGCAGAGTAGCCGCAAGTATCACGACATCCGCATCATTGGGCAGCGTCACGCTCTTAACGACCTTACTCGAATCAAGAGTGAACTGATAAGAGTATAAGTTGAACTTTCGGTCGTCCTTGGTCCCGCTCGACTCGTCCCGGTAAGCCATCGCGACCGCTTCCTTTTCGTCGGGGTAGCTCGCCGGCGTATACCAATCGCTGAAATTCTGCGAAAACCGGGTGGTTGTTCCGTCAGTATAAGTAACCGTCACGGTCTGTGACATCTGATCGCCCTCGACGCCCGCGCCAAGCATAAGCAGGTTGGAAAACCGGCCTGCCGTCAGCGCGACGGTTTGACCTGTGCAACTCACCGCATCCAGCTCATTGGCCGGTCCAAAGTCAAACAGATCTTCGTAGTCAACTCGCGAAGTACCAAGCAGGTTCGCGGAGTAGGCGTTACCCACGCCATCAAGCCCACCCGACGCCGGGAACATAGTCCCATCCGTGTAGATACCGTTGCGGTTGAAGTAAGACGATAAGTCGACCACGACGCCTTTGCCGGTTGAACCGGTTGCCGCACTTACAGCCAACGTAACAAAGAACGTCTGCGTAATGCTGCCTGAAGTTCCCGTCACTGTTATCGTCGAGAACCCGGTCGCGGCCAGCGGACCGGCCTGGAACAACAGCTTCCGTTCGTTGCCCGTGCCGCCCACGCCGCCCTGAACACCCGTCGGCAAGCCGGAAACGGTGAAAGTGATGTCGCCGCTGAACCCATTCAAATCGGTGATCTTAATCGCGCCGCCCGCAACGCCGCTTTGGTTCAAGTATATGTTGCTTGGTCCGCTGAGAAGGAAGCCGGTACTACTAACCGCGGTGTTGATCGCGGCGGCATACTGGTTAACCAGCGAACTTCCTACGATATCGTCATATAACCAGAGGAATCCGCCATTGATCCCGCACTCACTGTTCCAGCCGGTCATGATGCTTTGCACCTGGCTCGGAGTATCGACCTGGTCCCACAGGCCCGGCCATACCGGTACTCCTCCGAAGTTCCAATCAACACAGGGATTATTCCCCGTGCCGCCCGCATACGCTTGCAGATGTACGCCATCTACCGTGCCCGCCAGCCGGCCATTGATCTGAGCGACCACGCTCTCCCAGTACGAGTTATTGTCGAAGGGATCCGGAATCGCCTTCAGACCGAGTTTGCCCAGCATCACACCGAACGCTACGGTTGAGGGCTCATCGAAGCTGTTTTCGTCATCGAAGTCGATCGCGTCCAAGGCCGGTATGGCCGTCTTGAGAGCTACAATGTCCTGATACAGGATGCTCGTCGGCCCCGTTCCCTGGGCATCGACCAGCGCTTTGATATTTTCCCAATCTCCATAGTTCGAAGAACCAATGCTGAACGTAATCCGCTTGACTGTACCTTGTTTCAGCTGCGCCATGTCAGCCGGGAAGTCGGGCCAGGTTTGATTTCCGACGTAGAAGCCGCCCGAGGTCAACGGGAATTCCCCATTGAAGTTCAGGTCGCCGGTCGAACTCACTTCCACGCTCCAGACAATCACTTCGGTGAAGCCGGAATTTTCTACCTGAGTGATATTGGCCGCGGCATTCTTATAGAAAGGACCGCCGCCAAAGAGGCCGGTATAACCGGTGCTTTGGGCAGAGGCCGATTGCGTGATCAAAAACATCGCCGATGAGAGCACTAACAGAGAATTAGAACCGTTCATTTCACCTTCCTGATTGAATTGGATTCATCGATTCTAACCCGTCGTCATCCACATCTCGCAACGGCAATCAAGAAGGAGCACCCGCGCGCGGTCTTTCTACTTCGGAACAGCACGTTCATGTTCCAGGAGCCACCGCTTTCTCTCGATACCGCCGCCGTAGCCGGTAAGCGAACCGTCGGCTCCGATGACGCGATGACAAGGCACGACGATTCCCACCGGATTTGAACCATTAGCCGAACCGACGGCTCGTATCGCTTTCGGCCGAGCCACTTGCGCAGCAAGCTTCGAGTAGTAAACCGTTGTGCCGCACGGAATGGTCCGCAGCGCACGCCAGACAGTACGTTGAAATAGCGTTCCCTCTGTTTGTACCGGCAAAGTGTCGATCGAGTTTAACTCTCCGTCAAAGTATCTACTTATGGCGCAAGTTAAGCCATTCGGATTGACACACGGTTTGAGACGAAACCCCTGCTTACCGTAGTGAAGACGCAATAGATTGCGCATGCGCGTCTCGTAATCTGCCCAATCCACGGCGCGCAGGTTTCCCTGGCCGTCCGCCACGATGAACGGTTCGCCTATCGGCGTGTCGAGTCGATCGACAAACAAGTCTAGCTTTTCATCCGCATCTTCCAGTGCTTTGCTCACTTGGGGGAACCGGCGGCGGGCGACGCCGGATAGGGGAAGTAGAGTTCGTTGCCATCGGGGTCCGCGACCACCATGAGCCGGTAGCCCCACTCTCCGTCCTTCACATCCACGCCGCGCTGTTCCAGTTCCGCTCGCAAGGCATCCAGCACTCCGACATCGAGCGAGATGAACATCAGGCCCTTGCCCACTTTATCGGGCCACTGCGAAGAGAGAATGAGCTCGCAGCCGAGCCGGTCGACCTGCGCGACCCACGCCTTTCCGTCCTCCTCATATCGCCACGGTTGTGTGAACCCGAGCTGCTTTACATAGAAATTAACGGACCTGTCGATGTCCGCTACGAACAGCACCGGCCGCGCATACCACTTATCGCTCATGAAGTTCCACTCCCCGTAGGCCGTGATTGACGCGGAAGCTCCGCCATCGGCGAGTTATTAGAATAACTCCGCGAAGGAGTCAGTTCAACGGCGTCGCACTAGAGCCTATTAGACGATCCAAGACACCACGAAACTTACTTGGGCGCGAATTTCCTGCTGTCAAGACGAATCTCGCCATCGGTGTAAGCGGTAATTTCCGTTCCCTTCGGCATGGTCGTGTCCTTACCGTGCATGAACAAAAAGAAGGGCGCTGCCGGCCACACCACGATTGCCGTAGCAACCATCGCTCCCGTCATCGCTCCGGTGTGTCCCCCGCCTTTGTTTTCCTTTACTCCGCGAAGCGCGACTTTCTCCCCATCCGTAAGCCTGACGAAATCGATCGTTACATCTAGTTTGCCGCCGCGCGCCATCCGTCTCTTCTTTTCAGCATCGGTGACGGTTCCGATGGCCATTGCCCCGCGTTGGACCACGACCAAATCGCCTATTTTGACCTCATCGAGCACTTCAAAGTCAATCGTGTCGCCCGTCTTCTCATCCGCTGAGGATAGATTCCGGGTCAAACGCAGGCGAACAGGCGTGGCATCGTGAAGAACCATGGATTCAGCGGCCCCGCCCACGCTGGGTTTCGAAACCGAAGCGTTCATCTCGCCGTTCTTCGTTACCATCGCGCTGATCACTTTCTGAGATACGCCTGCCTGGCTCAGCGCGATAACCGCGTCCGGGCTAAGCGAATACTTTCCAGGTTGATTGGAAACCATGTTCGCAATCACGTCCTCTTGTATGCCGGCCTTTGCGAGCTTAAGGATCGATTCGTTCGTAAGCAGTTCTTGGGCGTAAAGAAGCGAAACAGAGAGCGCCAGTGCAACCAACTTATTTGATTTATTCATCAACGATCCTTTTCCAAAGAAGGCACTATCCTTTTCGCTACGCGCACATAAGGCTGCGCGACCGGTCATAAGCACATGCGTCGAACTTTCTCTGATTCGAAAGCGGAACAATTCGGGTAGACTAGCGAAGCTTGCCGAAACTGTAAGACACGTCAAACGAGTACTCAGAGTAGCATTGATTCCGCCGTGCGCGTGACGCGGTAGTACCAGAAGAAAAGTCCTACCGCTGAGGCTCATCCGGCGCCAGAGACTAAGACAAGCCATTGACACTTTGAATAATAAAGCCGAAGATAGTAGATGTCCGGGCAACTCCGCCCAGATTCCCGACAGCCGACCTAAGCGGCTCCCCGGGAATCTTCCTCTTAGTGTTCACAAGTTATCGTTCGCGTTCTGGTTGGCGGCGACACGCAGGAGGAATATGCCGGATTTTTCCGTTGGAGATCGAGTTGTGCTGTTTGCGGGTACGCGCGTTGGGTCACCGGGATCTTTTGTCGCGCTGCGGCCCGATCCGGCCTGGGGTGACGTTCGCGATCCGGACGGAACCGTAGCCGCTCACCCGATGCAGTGGGTCCGCCATTGGCGCGAGGGCCACGAACTACCGAACACCATAGCCGCGTTCGCAAGAAACATTTCGCCCGCCGGGAGACCTCAGGAACTATGACACACCCCCAGAACGAACCGAGAAACGTAATTCCCGACGATCCCGAGCAAAGCCGCTACCGGTTTGTGATTGTGGCCGGCAGACGTGCGCGTCAACTACAGGGTGGCGCTCGGCCCCTGCTCGCAACGGTGTCGAAAAAGTCCACCATCATCGCGATGGAAGAGGTCAGCCGGGGGTTGATCGCCTACGAACTGCTTTCACCGATTCCCGAGATTGTTCCTCTCATGACCACGCCCGATTAACTAGCGGTTGTTGTCCGTGCGGGCGATCCCAACGAACGCGTTTGGACGCGATTGCCTGCGCGTTCTTGATCGAACCGTTTTTGATCGAACAGTGTCGATTCGAAAACGGCGGCTCGTGCTACGATGGACTCACCTCTAAGTCGTAGCCGCGACGGTGGGATGCTCGATTCGGTGAGTCCAACCCGAAAGACGGCACGCCGCGCAGGCGCGCTTTATCTTCTAAGCGCGGCAGCGGCCGGCGTCCCGCTCCTCTACGTCCCCAGCGCGCTGATCGTTTCCGGCAACGCGTCGGCGACTGCCCATAACATCCTGGCTTCCGAGATAGTCTTCCGGGCCTGCATGGTAAGTGAACTGACCGGCGCGATCTTATTTGTGTTCCTGGTCAGGACTCTATACCGGCTACTCAACGGCGTCGACACTAAGTACGCGTCTCTCATGGTTACCTTGGTTCTTATCTCCGTTCCGATCACGTGCCTGAATGTATTGAACGATGTCGCAGCCCTGACACTGTTGCATGGTGCAACATTCCTGTCGGCCTTCGATACGGCCCAGCGAGACTCCCTGGCGATGTTGTTTCTTGGTTTGCACGGCGACGGCATTACGATCGCAAGTATCTTTAACGGCCTGTGGCTTGTTCCCTTCGGCATTCTGGTGATGAGATCGGGCTTCCTACCGCGAATCCTCGGTATCCTGCTGATCGCGGACGGTTGTGCTTTGGTGACGGTTAGTTTTACGGCCCTGCTGCTGCCGGGGTATCTTGATGTAGTAAACCGAGTCGCGATCATTCCGGAGCTTGGCGAACTGTGGATGATGGCATGGCTCCTGATTAAGGGTGTTCGTGAACAACCGTTACCCGTCGCAGCCGCTGTTTCGTGATCGGCATCAGGCCGCGGCCGCGTCAGCGGCATAGTCGATAGTTCAGAAGCTACGACGATCGAGAAGTCGCCGGAGCAGGCTCAAGGATTCGCGGTGGACGCCCGCAAGAACATCCTCAGCCTACGCGTGGTGTTCTTGAATACGTCGCTAACTCCGCTGAAGACTTGCTGGGTTCGGTGTGCTAACAGTCGCCTTTTGTCGAATTCTTCTACTAAAGCTTCCGATTGACGATGTTTAGAAAATTTTCTAGCTCAAACAAACGAAAGGACCTACCAGCCCTCGATGCCATAATTCGACCGCCAGAAATGTATAAGCCGAAAACCGCCGTCCGGCGCTATCGCCGCTTTCGCCCAAAGCATCCATCGCTCAGTACTCTTCAAAAAAAATAATATATTTTATATTCTTTAGCCGTATACTAAATAGATAAGATAGTGAACCGAACGGCAGCTGCTATACCTGCCGTCCCTTCATGTTGGGAGGCTGACCTCTTTCATGCAAAACTTCGCCGGAAATAACGACGCAATTCAGTTAAAAGGTACTCAGGAAGCGGTTAGTTGTTTTTCCTCTGCCTACTTTGGGCCGGCCGCGACCCAGTGCTTGTGGCGGCGAGACGATGGGTTCCAACTCGACTTTCCCTGGAAAGCAATCGAGCGCCCGAGATGAAGACTTCTATGGGCACCGTTTGGTATCCCGGGGAGCTTTCCCCTCACTTTTTCTATATAGATGGAACACTGAGCGGAATGGCAGCGGCTGTTCCGCGCACCTATGAAGCACCCCAGCAATGGGAGGCTTACGACATGCGGCACGACGGGACGGGCGCGCAGGGCCCGCTGGCGCTCGGTCATTACGACACTGTCGAATTAGCCAAGCATCGAGTTGAAACGGTTCTTCTTGGACGGGTACAGTGAATGGTTAATTTCGCTAAGCTACTTGCGGAGTTAATGGCCGAACGCGACAAGCTGGACGCCGCCATTTCTGCTGTTGCGCGGTTAAGCGAAGGTGCTCTGTCACTCCCTAAGCCTCGGGGGCGCCCCGCTGGCAGCTCCAACAAGACAAAGCGAACTTACGAGCTACAAGCGGTCCAGAATGACGACCGGCGGATTTGACCCACCGAGCCACGCTTAGCCCGTTAACTGAACTCTGACCGTGAACGGGGAAGCCGGGATGCGCCAGCGCCCGCAACGCGACATGGCGCACGCCGATTTACGGCTAAAATCCAAACTTAGTGGACCCCAGCTATGAAGGGTTCCGGCATACTCGCGATTCCGCGTGCCGCGTATGCCGGCCGGGCTATTTTTCGCACAGAGAGCCGGCGTTTCCTGAGCTCGCCGAACATCCGTTTGGCGCGCGTTTTCAAAAGCTGAAATTGGGTTGCCGTCAAGGACATGTCCTTGCAGATTTGCCCCTGACTGTGTTCATCCACGTAGAACCGTGTCAGAATCTCGCGGTCACGTCGAGACATCTTCTTAAGAACCGAAGCGGCGAACTGCTCCTCCTGCCTGCCGATCACGGCGTTCTGAGCATTGGGACTACGGGTGGACAGCGGCGTCCTGTCCGGATCGACGTCGCGCTGCCCATTTTCGATCGCCGTGGCGACATGAAATGCGATTTGACGGCGCACCATCGTTCGGGCGAAACCCAAGAATCGGTCCGCTTCCCAAACCTCGCCTCGTTGGACTGCCTGCGCAACGAGTGAGAAACAATCGTAAACGCGCTCGTCCAGGTCCTCGGAACCTAACGCACGAGACAGGTAGTAGCGCATTCCGCCCGTGACCATCCAGTAAAGCTCCCGCGTCGCCTCTCGATCGCCGGCCTTTATGCGGGCCACCAACCCGGGCCAATCGCGCGGCGGCCAGCCGGTATTACTCTCCTGAAATAGGTCGGTTTCAATCAACATTATTTTGTTAACCCTCACGGTTACAGCTCACCAATATTACTTGTGGTTCTTGCTTTTTCGCCGGCGCGTTCGGTAACAATTTATAAGAGGAAGAGCAAGAATCGCGTAAGTCGTTTTCAACAGTTCTTTCATCTAACTATACTCCTAAAAAACTGAATTACTTGAACTATTGTCGCCGAATTTCGATTTATCTTAGTGTCTCTTAAGGGCGTACACAGTTGTCTTTGCTTTAGCTGCTCGGGCTGACATTACTGGTGCGCGGTGATCTCCTTTTACCGGATCCGAGTCGCATCCCAACGTATGTACGACTGTTGCAAAATAACCGCAGCTATCGGTTTTACATTAGGTAATATTTTGTTTGTTTTTTACAAAAAGTTCTGAGGTACAAGCTTGAGATTCGACCGTTCAAACCGAGCCCTGTTCTCGCAAAGAAACTAAGCCGATAGTTTGTCTTTTCTCCGGAGGTATTTATAATTTAATGGTTTGAAAGCCTTCGCGCGTTCCGTTGCCGGCGACGGGGCGCAGCGGCGAACCACCTGGCGAAAATTTGAAAGCAAAAAGACGTTGCGGCGCGAATGCCCTCGTGCCACGAGTAACTGCGTTCCATCCGGGCTCCAATCGAAATGAATCGCTTCCTCCGATGCGAAGTGCGTCAGCTGCTTCGGCGGTCCACCGGCAAGCTGCTGCTCCCAGATATTGCCGATTCCGTCTTT
>NZ_CAJCHS010000323.1 GCF_903970205.1 Nevskia soli
GTGCAAAGCTCATCTGAGCCGTCAACAACACCACGCCGACTGCCGCTGCAACTCCACATCCTTTCAATGTCATGGCGTGATTATATACGGGGTGGGCCGTCATGCTCGCCGCCGTCATTGAGTTGCAGACCGCGAACACGGTCGAGACGGACGATCGTCGAGCGATGAATCCGGCAGAAGATCGCTTGATCCAACTCCTGGTCCAGGTCTGACGGGCTACGGCGGAGAAGGTGAGTCTTTGTGCCCACGTGGAGACATGAGTAGTAATCCGCGGCCTCGATCCAATCGATCTCGGAGATCTTGAGAAACGAAACCTGACCGGCACTCTTGATGGCCAGTCACTCGATGGGGCGCGCTGCTCCTTTTCCCTGCGCGATTCTTTCTTTGGCGCGGCTAAGTGCTAACTCGAACCGGGCAGACGACGGCGGGAGGCAGATCTCGGCCCAGGAATCTCGAGAACATCGAACCCGTCGCACTCGGGCATCTCCACGTCGAGGAAAACGAGGTCGGGCTTCAACGTGCGGATGTCCGTTAGCGCTTCCATGCCGGAGCAGCATTCGCTAACGACTTCTACTTCGGACTCCTGCCGCAACAGCACGATGAGGTTGCTGCGAGCCAGAGGCTCATCATCTACGACCATGGCCCGAATCCCCACGAGTCAAGCCTCCGCGGGCCTGGGACAATCGACAAACGGAACCAGCAACAAACGGCAGAGACACGGAGACCTCTACGCCGCCTGCGTTTTGATTCCGCATCGTCAACTCGAATGCGTCTCCGTAGAGACTCGTAAGGCGGGTGCGCACGTTGGACATGCCGATCCCAGGTCGCGCCCCTGTCCAGTCGGAAGGAAGGCTGGGACCATCATTGCAAACGCTGAGAGTAAGTACCTGATCAGAGCGGGAGGCGGTAATTCGAATTGCTCCACCCCGGACCCGCTTCGCGATACCGTGCTTCACCGCATTCTCCACCATTGGTTGCAGAATCAGGCTGGGAACTTGCGCGGAGTAGAGTTCCACCGGGACATCAACGCTAAGTTGCAGGCGATCGGCAAAGCGCACCTTCTGAATATCAAGATATTTCCGAGTGAAGTCCATCTCTTCTTGCAAGGGCACTTGCTGCCGGGTCGAGGCGTCTAGCGTCCGGCGCAGGAAATCGCTCAAACCTGCGATCATGCTGACCGCAGAATCGTTCCTGCCCTCGCGCACCAATCCAGCGACGGCGTTCAACGTGTTGAATAGAAAGTGCGGCTCGATTTGCCGGCGCAAGGCGTCGAGTTACGCCTTTGAGAGTTGCTCGTTCAGCCGCGCGGCTTCGGTTTGCTGCTCAGCTAAACGCGCCCGGGAGTCTAACCCATAACTAACAATTAGGATGGTAGCGTATAGGAGTACTGAAGATAGCATTCCATTGTAGAACTTATCTAACCAAAGTAAGTGAAACGGCATTGGGGAGGGGTTGGCGAAAGGATTAAAGAGCGCATCGAGCCACGCCGTCCAGAAAGCGTAGATAAGTCCAATGGCGAGGCAGGCTGTAAAGTGAACTAGCCAGCTGGTTAACCATCTTGTCGGGCGCTTCAGTGTTAGCAGCGGGAATTGATGACCAAGGTTTAGGACCGGCGCCGTCGCCAAGGCCCACGGCAGCCAGGCGAGCAGGGTGGTTGCGAATAGACTTAACCACGCGTGGTGCATCCCTTCCGCGCGCATGGCGAAAACAGTCTGTGACGCGGCAAATAGGCCCAAACCAGACCAGATGGCTGCGATCCATATCCAACTCGGCCTTTCTCGACGGATAGGGACGATGCCCGTACCGTGATCGTAGTTCACTGGATGTGCCGCACGCGCTGGAAATGCAGTGAATCGCCGGAGCTATGCAGTAGACGGTTGCTCAAATGGCGTCTAAAGCAGCAAAATGGTATACATGATGCGCATTACGCGAGCTTTTCTGCTGCTGAGTACGGCCCTGTTTACTTTGTCCGGCTCGGACTTGAGTTCAGGGCCGGAATATACGAACGACGGTCAGATGAAGTTTCCCGAACATTATCGGGAATGGGTCTATCTGACGTCGGGCTTCGACATGAGCTACAGCGCGGCATCGCAGATGAGCGACCATCACATGTTCGACAATGTTTTCGCGAATCCTGAAGCTTATCAATCATTCCTGAAGACGGGTACATGGCCGGACAAGACCGTACTCGTACTGGAGCTCCGCGGAGCCAAAGGCAAAGGCTCGATCAATCAGAAGGGAAACTTTCAGGACGCCGTCATGGAAGTCGAAGTTCACGTGAAGGACGAAGCGCGTTTTCCGGGTAAGTGGGGATTCTTCGGCTTCGACGACGGGAACAAGCCGGCCAAGATGACACCGGCCACGGCGTCTTGTTATAGCTGCCACACCGATCACGCCGCAGTCGACACGACGTTCGTCCAGTTCTATCCGACGCTGTTGCCGATTGCCGCGAGCAAGGGCACGCTGAGCGCCGCGTACAAGAAGGAAACAGATATCGCGGTCGCGAAATAGCAAGTTCCACCGACAGGTCATTTCCCCCAAAAATACTTCTTCGCACCCACTTGACACTAGGAAGAGTTTACTAGTAATCTCTTCCTAGATGCCTGCCCCGCCGCCTCGGCCGACTGACGCCGAACTGGAACTCCTGACCGTGCTGTGGAGCGTCGGCCCCGCCACGGTTCGCCAAGTCTACACGGTGGTCGCCAAAGGGCGGCCCGCGCAGTACAGTACCGTTCTGAAGATTCTGCAGATTATGGCCGACAAGGGGCTGGTGGAGCGTGACGAGACGCAACGCGCGCATGTCTATCGCGCCGCGCGACCGCGCGAGTGGACGCAGCGCCAGCTTGCGGGCGATCTTCTGGAGCGCGCGTTCAGCGGTTCCGCAAAGGCATTGCTGGTCGGCGCACTATCCGCGAAGAAGACGTCGAAGAAAGAACTCGAGGAGTTGCGGAAACTCCTTACCGATTATCGGGAAGGTGACAACTAATGCTCATTCAGCTACTCCGCAGTCCGCTGGCTGACGCCGTCGGCTGGACCATCATGCATTCGATCTGGGAGGGAGCGATCATCGCGGCCGCGCTTGGCGCCGTTCTGCTGATAACGCGGTCTCCGCGCGCGCGATACACAGCGGCGAGTACGGCGATGTTACTGCAGGTGCTGGCCTGTGTTCTGACCCTGACGTATCTGTTTCCTTCAACTGCGCAGCAGAATGCGACGGTATCGGCCGCCGGGATTCAATCATTGGGACAGCACGCCCCGCCACAGGGTTCCGGTCAGTGGGACTTTCAACTGGCAGCTTTGGCGCCGTGGCTAACCCTGGTTTGGATCACCGGAGTCGCGATGTTCTCGCTGAGAAGCTTTGCCGGGTTTCTATCGGTCGCGCGGCTCCGGCGGCGGGGAGTATGCTGTGCGGGCGCCGACTGGCAAGCCCGTGTTAGTGCTTTGCGCGCGAAACTACGTGTCTCGCGGACCGTTCAGTTAGTCGAATCCTGCTTCGCCGATACACCGATGGTTATCGGTCATTTGCGTCCGGTGATCCTGGTGCCCGTCGGCATGCTGACCGGATATCCGGCGGCGCAAGTCGAAGCCATCCTGTTGCACGAGCTTGCGCATATTGGGCGGCAAGACTACCTGGTCAATGCGATTCAGAGAGCCCTGGAAGCGCTGTTCTTTTATCATCCCGCGGTTTGGTGGATTTCGGCAGTGATTCGCGCTGAGCGCGAAAAGTGTTGTGACGACATCGCCGTTGCGGTCAGCGGCAATGCGCGTGAGTATGCGGCTGTTCTGACCGCGTTGGAAGAAAGACGCTGGACGGCCGCTGAACCGGCCGTAGCTATCACAGGAGGAAGTCTTATGAAACGAATACGCCGTCTGCTTTATCCGCAGGCCCCCAAGGCCGCATGGACTCCGTTCCTTGCCGCCGTGATCTGTGTAGTAACTATCTGCTTCGGTCTCGGGGCGTGGCAATCGGACGCTGCCGATCCGTCTGCCGCGCACATGCAACGGATTCAGGAGTTCGCGATGTTCGTGGCGCGATCGTTGGACGCTAATGCCGCTTACACGCTTACTGATGATGGAGAGCGCGCGGCTTACCTGAGACTCACCACAGATGACGAACGGCACAACTTTCTGAAGCAGTTCTGGCTGAGACGCAACCCCGGCACGTCCGAGCAAGATATTCACGCGGAGATCGACCGCCGGCTCACCTATGCGGACCAGCATTTTCAAACGACCACGGGTCTTCCGGGTTCACAAACCGATCGCGGCCGGATGTATGTGATTTATGGGCCGCCGGATGAGATCGAGTCGCATCCGAACGAAGGTAAGGAAGAATGGGCGTACCACCGCATTCAGGGGCCCAATGTTATAAAGACCTTCACTTTCGTTGACCCGTCTCGAACGGGAGACTATCGGCTCACGCCGCAATCGGTACCTCAGGGGTAAGAGTCGCGGCCAGCGGATGCGGAGGAAGCGCGGCGATGAGCCGTTGCGTGTAGGGGTGTTCGGGAGCCGCGAAGATGCGGTGCGGCGCACCCGACTCGACGATTTGGCCCTCCCTCAGAATCGCAAGACGGGAACAGAGGGAGGCAGCCGAAAGCAGGTCGTGGGAAATCAGGAGGACAGAGAGCCCAAGATCGCGATTCAACTCACGGATCAGCGCCAGGATTTCGGCGTGAGTGATTGCATCGAGGGCGCTGGTTGGTTCATCCGCAACGAGCAGGGAAGGGCGATGTAGGAGCGCCATCGCGATCAGCAGGCGCTGGGCTTGTCCGACGCTGATCTGAGACGGATAACGGCGGAAGAACTCCTCATCACAAGGCAGGCAGACGCGCTCGAGCAGTGAGGCGGCTGCCTGTTTCCATTTCGAGGCGTCGTTGGAATGCGCCAGCCACGCTTCTTTGAGATGCGCGCCGACCCGAAGCACGGGATTGAGCGCTGTCCCGGCGCTCTGCAGCACGAGCGCGATCTCCGATCCGCGAACGCGCCTCATTTGCTTCTCAGGCAGGTTTAAGAGATCGCGACCGTTTAATTGGATTTGGCCAGTTACTCGGGCGCGGCTGCGGTCTAACAGATTGAAAAGCGCGAGCGCCAGCGTACTCTTGCCGGATCCGCTTTCCCCGACCAGGCCGAGGATTTCGCCGTGGCCGATAGACAGGCGCACATCGGATAGAACCTGTTTGCCGTTGTGGTACGAAACGGACAAGCACGTGTCGAGCACCGGAGTCTTCGCGGAGTTCACTCGGTGATCTCCTGTTTATCGACATTCCAGTAAAGCTGCGGCCGCAACAGGGCCGGGTTTACATTGTGAACCTTCTTCGAATACGCGGCGAGGACATCGGGATGTACGAGATAGATGAACGGATGCTGTTCCTGAACGATCATCTGTACTTCATCGAAGAGCTTCTTGCGCACGGCCGGATTGGATGCGGCGGCTTGCTGAGTCATGAGCTGATCGATGCGCGCTTCCCACGGCGTCGCCGGTGTCTTCTGGTTGGGGTTCCATTGATGATTGCCGGCGGAACTCAGCCAGACGTTCATCTGCTCATTCGGATCGATGCCGACGTTCGTGAGCGACATCAGGCAGGCTTCGTAGTCGTAGGTGCGGGTGATGCGTTCGATCAGGGAAGCGAAATCCAGGGTGACGACGTTCAGATGAATACCGAGCTTTTGCAGATCCTGCTGGATGATCGCCAACATCCTTTCGTGGTTGCGGTTGCCGGAGTTGGAGATCAGCGAGAATTCGACCGGGTTTCCAGAGCGATCCAGTAGCTTGCCGTCCGCTTCCCGAAATCCGCCGCTGGCGAGCAGTTTTTTCGCGACCTCAATGGAGCTCTTTTGCGCATCGAGATGGCTGTTGTACCAGGCGTGATTGGAGGGCGATACGGGACCGGCGGCAGGAGTCGCGTGGCCTCGATAAACGATGCGGCAGATCTCATCCCGGTCGATCGCAATGGACACGGCCCGGCGGAAATTCGCGTCGGTGAACCAGGCGCGTTTTGAGGCGGGCAGGTGGCTCGTGGACGTTTGATTGAACCAGATCAGTTCCGAATCGAGCGATGCACCGAGGTCGTTCACCGTAAGGTCCGATTTCTTCTCCGCGACGAGATGATCGAACAGGTCCGGATCCAGGTTGCTGACGAAGTCAATGTCGCCGCGCCGCATCCGCAACGCTTCGGAGTCGCGGCTTTGCTGGATCTCGAGACGAATCGTATCGATGTGCGGCAGCTGGTGTCCGCTGGCATCCCGCTCCCAATAGTTCGGATTGCGATGCAGCAGGATAAACGAGCCGGCTTTGCGGTCTTCGATGATGTAAGGGCCGAGTACGGCTTTCTCCTTCATGGGCGAACGGCTGGACATCATTGGGACCTGATCGAACAGTGCGGCTAACCCGGCGACGGGTTGTGGAAATGTGACGCGGATCGAGTCGGGCCCGGTTTGTTCGGTGTGAACGTCACCCGGACCGGTTCGAAAGCTATCGGCCGTCGGCGAGTGGAGTTCCGGACTCATCAACTGCTGGATGGTGTAGGCGACGTCCGGCGGCCCGAAGGGAGATCCATCGGAGAAGCGAACGCGCTGGCGCAGCACGAAGTCGATCTGGCGCCCGTTGGCGGCCACGCGCCATGATGATGCCAAAGCGGGCTCGCATTCCTGCGTCTTTCGATTCAGTCGAACGAGGACCCCGCCGGTAAGATACCGGATCGTCTCCGACGCGTCATCGTCGACCAGAAGCGGGTGTAGGGTACGAGGCTCGCTGCGAATGCAAAAGCGGAGAACGGATTCGGCGCGAAGGCTGACGCAAAGTCCTAAAGTCAAGAGAAGAGAAGCGAGCGATTTCGATAGATTCATGTTTGACTCCGGGTGGTGCGAAGTACCGTTTGAACAGCGATCAACGTTGCGACAAGCACGAGCAAAGGCGTGATAATCCAAGGCGTTTCGAGGAGCGCTTCAGGCCGGTTCATATCGCGAAGAAGCGCTCCCCACGAAGGTAGAGGGTCGGAGACCCCGAGTCCGACCAACGACAGGTTCGCCTCGCCAAGGATGAAGACCGGGATTGCGATCCAGAATTGCGCGAGCAGCACGGGCTTCAAAACCGGTGGGAGATGGATGAGAAACGCGCGCCGGCGAGAGATTCCAAGAGATCGCGCGAAGAGGTATTGATCGCTGTTCAGCCATTCGCGTGTGCGGGCGCGGACGATCCGGGCGGGACCCGCCCAGCCGAGCAGACCGAGCAGCAGGAACGTGATTGCAACCGAGGCGACCGGGGTCGTGTTGAGGGGCATCAGGGACCGTGCGGAGATCAGGAGAAACATCCACGGAAGTGAGATGAACAGTTCGCACGAGAACATCAGAGTGCGGTCGACCCAAGGTTTAGAGAGGCCGCTGAGAGCTCCAATGCATCCGGCTACCAGGGTCGCCAGGAAGGCGCCAAGCGGGGCGAATCCGAGGCTGATCCTGGTGCCGTGGATCAGGCGCGAGAAGCGATCTCGCGAAACGGCGTCGGTGCCCAGCAGATGGTCTTTCGACGGTTGGGCATCCGGCGATTCGCTGAAGATGCGGTCGTACGAGTGCGGCGCAAGTTGGCCGGCGCCGACGACGACGAGGAGGGCCACAAGCAGCCATGCCGCGGCAAGTCGGCGAGTCAGTTTCGTCACTCGGCGCCTCGCTCTCCGAAGTACCAAACTCGCGACACTTCGGCAACTCCACTGGCGCTCAAGACCAACGCCGCCGTGAACATCGTGAGCACGCAAAGAAGGGCCAGATCGCGCGACGATGCGGCCTGCCAGGCCAACTGCCCGAGTCCCGGTGTTTCCGTAGCGAACTCAATGGGGATCGTCGACCCAAATGCAATGCTGACTACCAGGCTGAGAGTCGCGAGTAACTCGGGTACGCAGGGAAGAAGACGGTGCATTGTATGCAACCGGAATCGACTCACTCCGCGGGCGCGTGCCGCAATCACGTGGTTCTTGCGATCCGCTAGATCGAGAAGGTTCGCAGTGTATCGGAACAGATGGGGGAATGTACACGCGGCGACCGCCCAGAAGGGTGCAACGCGGAGCAGGAGACATAGGTAGCCCAGAATGGCGACCGGCACGCATAGCGAAACGCTGGCAACCAGTTCGGAAACAGCCCCTAACACGCGGCTGATTCGCATGGCGGTAAGGCCGGCGAGAACCGACGACGCGACAATCGCTAGAGCTAATCCCTCGCATATCTCGGCAACGGTGACGGCGATCCGCTCCCGGATCAAATCCGCCACGGGGCGGTTTAGAGTTGTCGAGTAACCAAGTTCCCCGTGAGCCATTCCGCGGAGAAAGCCGAAGCAGAACACGGCGAAATCCGCGCCCTCGGACCGCGAATGGCGGATTGTCTCGATGGAGGCGGAACTGCGCCGCGCGTCCATCTCCCGTTCATCGATTCCGAAACCAGCCGAATAGCGGGCCAATGCCGCCCCTGCGATCCCACCGAGGAAAACGGCGAGGACTACTTTGGCGCACTGTCGAATCACGACAATGCGCAGGAGCCGCGAACGGGATGGGGCTTGTATACGCATACTAGGCCGAACGCTTGATCAGGAACGGTACCCGCGAACTCTGCAGTTTGCGGCGGCGCTTGAGTTCGTACATGTTGCTGTCGGCTGTGGAGATGAGTTCGCCGGAATCGATTCCGTCGGGTCCACATGCCGCAATTCCGAAAATGATCGATAAGTGCAAATCAGCGCCGAGTTCGTCGCCAACATTGATGACGGCGGAGCGGCAGGCTTCCAGTTGCGCGCTGGCGTCTGCCTCATCGCGACCGGGCATGACGATCAGGAACTCGACACCGCCCATTCTGGCGACGAAGTCACCGGACCGGGATGTCCGCCGGAGCACGCCGCCGATCTTACGGAGAAGTTCATTCCCGGCCAGATGGCCCAGGTGGTCGTTGACCTTTTTGAAGCCGTTAATTTCGACGACGCCGATGCGAAGAGGAATTGCCGCGGCGCCGCAGCGAGCGATTTCGGATTCCAGATGCAGAAACAGAGAGCGGAGGTTCGGCAACCCTGTAACATCGTCGGTTGCCGACGACTCGGCGGTTGGCTCGAACTGGAAGTTGTTGTCGACCGTCTGGGCGATCTTGGGGGCAACCGATAGAAGGACGCGCAGATCGTCGTTCGAGAAGGCATCTTTGTCTGTTTGGTACAGACTAATCACGCCGATTAGTCGCTCGCCGGCGACGAGCGGCACTGAAACCGCGGACTGCATCGTGGTGAATCGGCACGGCTGGTCCAGATGACCGGACTCAACGGCAGGGTTGCCGTTCAGGATCGGTTTGACGTTCTCGGCGACCCACCCCGACAGACCCATTCCGACAGGGATTTCGAGAGACGAGAAGAACCGGAAGTTTTCGCCTGTCACAAATTCGGGCTTCAGAACATCGCCTTTGACCAGATAGAGCGCCAGAACGTCATGAGGGACGAGATTCTTCATCCGGCCGGCAAGAAGCGCCAGCGTGTCGTGAATACTCAGACCCGTCCCGAGCTCCTGGGTCAACCGGAAGACCTCTTGCATCTCCTGGCGGGCGGCTGCGATCGAGGTAACGAAGTTCGCGTGTTTTCTGCCGTGCCCAACCGGCTGGGCGTCTTGTTCAAATCCAGCAGCTGGAGCGTCGCCGCGTTCGACCTTGATATCTACCGAGAGTCCCTTCAATCGGTCAGCGGATAGCTGGTGGGTCAGGAGTTCCAGCTCCTGATAACGACGCTGCAGCACCGCCACTACGTTAGGATCGAAGCTCTTTCCCGATTCCTCGGCAACGACTGCCATGGCGGCATCTAACGGAAGCGCTTTGCGGTACTGGCGATCGGATGCGAGTGCATCGAGACAATCAACCGCCGCGAGAATGCGCGCGCCGAGCGGAATCGCTTCCCCGTGAAGCCCGTCGGGATAACCTTTGCCATTCCATTTCTCGTGATGGGCGCGGACAATGGGCGTCACCGCGTAAGGGAAATTGACGCGCTCCAAAATCTCCGCTCCCACAACCGGATGGATCTTCATCTTTTCGAATTCTTCGCGGGTGAGCTTGCCTGGTTTGGAAATGATGTGTTCCGGGACGGCAAGTTTTCCGATATCGTGCAGCAAGGCTCCGGCACGAAGCGCCTCGATTTCCTGCGGCGTCATTCCCAAATCCTTCCCAATTTCGACGGCGTAGAGTTGCACACGCGCCAGGTGATTTGCCGTCGTCTGATCCTTGGCTTCGATGGCGAGTGCGAGCGCCTCGATGGTGCGCAGGTGCAAGCTCGATATTTCCTCAGCGTGCTTGCGCCCTTCCTCCGCCCGTCCTATATAGAGCTTGAGCGAACGGTAGAGTATCCAGATAGCCGGGGCCATGACGACGCAAGTCTGCCAGCCGATTTGGCGGCAAGCGATGCTGGTGAACGTTGCGATGCCCGAGCCCGCCAAGTAGAAGGGAAGCGACCAGAAGTAACATTCTTTCCAGGTCTGGCGAAACGGCCGGCCCTCCGTGATGGAGATGACGATGGTAACGGGAATCGTGTTGAAGACGAAGAATACGCAGGCTGCGATAAGCAGGCGAATTGGATTTGCCAGCTGCCACGCCTGGAATAAGTACAACCGGTAAGTTCCCGCGGTCATAGCCGTGGCGAGCGCCATGGAAGCGACGTTGAAGAGAACCTGAATCGTCCGCGGCCGGGTCTTAACGAATAAGAGGCACTGCGAAGCGGAAGCCACACTGAGAACGAACACGGCTTCCGAGAAGTGCAATTCGGAAGTCGCGAAGAAGGCGAGCACGCAGGACACCGAGAGGGTGCCATTCAACCCGGGGATGCGGACTTTCCAATGAGAGATTACCGTACCCGTACACAGAAGCACGAGGAACATGGCGGGCGATTTATACTGCCAGTTCACCAGTGCCAAGACTAATGTCAGAAGACCGGTCAGTATCACGCAATGGATATATAAGCGGGCTTTGGTGGAGTACTCGTCCATCGCGTCGACCTCCTTTCGGCATGCACAGCCGTCTCTTTGTGTTTATCGGCGCGATCGGTGGAATTCTGTAGGCGGGCTTACCGGGCTGGAGTTAGAGGCGGATTCCGCCGATCATGCGGATGTGAATTCTTCGCCCGAATCTTTTCTTGGAAAAACAACGATTGTCGCCAGCCCCCAAATGATGGGACTTCTGGGGCAAGTACGCCGCGTAGCGCAGGCCAAAGCCAGCGTGCTGATCGAGGGGGAGAGCGGGTCCGGCAAAGAGATTATCGCCAGAGCGCTGCACCATTACTCGTCAAGACGCACGAAGCCGTGGGTCGACGTGAGCTGTGCGGCTTTACCGGAGCATCTGGTGGAAAGCGAGCTGCTCGGCTATGAGCGAGGCGCCTTCAGCGGAGCGCTCAACAGCAAGCCTGGGCTCTTCGAGCTGGCGCACGAAGGAACGCTGCTGCTGGACGAGATCGGGGAATTTCCCCTCAACCTCCAGGCGAAGTTGTTGCGGGTACTCGACGGATCTACGTATTTCCGGCTAGGTGGGACCAGGAAGTTGTCCGTCGACGTGCGCATCGTGGCGGCGACCAATCGAAGCTTGAAGAGCCTGGTTCAACAGAAATTATTCCGGGAAGATCTGTATTACCGGCTGAGTCAAGTCTGTTTGCGGGTTCCACCCTTACGCGAGCGGCCGGACGACATTAAGCCGCTGGCGGAACATTTTCTGGCGGAGATCCGGCCGGGCATGTCGATCAGCGGCGAGGCGATCCGCAGACTTGAGAGACATCTTTGGCCAGGGAATATTCGAGAGCTACGCAACGTGATCACGAGCGCATCTCTCGCGGCGGAAGAGTTCCGGATTGAAGCGAACCATATCGATTTGGATTTGGAAGAGATGGCGCAGACGCCGGTAGAGACCAGCATCCGAACGCACGCGGCCGGAACCTTGGGAACCATGGAGCGGGAAGCGGTGTTGGCCACGCTCCGGAGAACGCAGGGTGACCGGCAGCAGACCGCTGAAGCTCTTGGAATTTCGTTAAGGACATTGAACCGTCGCTTGAGCGAATATGGGCAGGTGCGGTCACGTCGGGTAAGCGCTTGAGCGGCTGGTCAGGTCCGCGAAAGCGAACCTGAACCAGCCATTTCCTTTCAATAAGTCATTCGGTAAGGTTGTAAAGTACGTTCGAAGCATCCGTGTCGGCAGTGCTCGATCCCCACACGGCCGTGCTGCCCCAAACCGCCGCGCTCCCCCATACGGCGGCAGTGCCGGCAGGGGCGTTGGATCCCCATACAGCCGCGGAGCCCCAGACCGCAGCGGAGCCCCATACGGCGGCTGTGCTCTCATCTGTAACGGTCGAACCCCATACCGCCGCACTACCCCATACCGCTGCACTGCCCCAAACCGCAGCCGTGCCGCCGATGCTGGTGTTCGAGATCTTCACGACTCCAGGAGCGGTTTGTACGGCAGTCGGCGACAGAGCCGGCAGCGTGGCTCGGTCCGTGCAATTCAGCGCGGCCCAGGCGTCGACATACCCGGCCCCGACGGTGAATATATCGTAATAGTCGATGTAAGTGCCGGTCGAGTCGGTTACCGTGCTGGAAGCCGGAAATGTCTTGGTCGCCGTCTTCATGATTCGAGCCTTGATCGTATCCGGAGTCAGCGTCGGATCTTTCTGCAAGAGCAGTGCGGCGATCCCGCTTACCATCGGCGCCGCCATGCTTGTTCCGCTTAGTTTGAAGTAGTTGTTCGAATACGGTCCGGGGCTCAGGCTCAGTTCGGGAAGGCTCATGTAGTAGCTTTTTTCGAGTAAGGTAGTCGAAGTCTGATAGAGCGTGGCATTCGTACCGGCAAGCATCGAGTTGATGTTGTTGCCGGGAGCTACAACGTCCGGTTTGACGATATGGTCCAAGATCGTCGGACCTTTCGAACTATAGCTCGCGATCGTATCGTCGGATCGCGTCAACGTCGCTTGATCTTTCATAGCGCCCACGGTGATCACGTAAGGATCGTTTCCCGGCGCCGTAATGGTTGCGTAGCCATGGGTACCGGCGGTATTCACCCGGCCATCATTACCGGCGGCCACGACGACAACGATGCCCGCTTTCCAGGCCTGTTCGACTGCCTGGCAAAGAGGATCTACGGTGTAGCTCTCGAACACCGGGCGTCCCAGGGAGAGATTGATGATGTCGACTTTGAGCGCAATCGCCTCATCGATCGCGGCGATGACCTGGCTATCGGTGCCTTGCCCGTTCTGATCCAGAACCCGGAGATTCACGAGCTTCACATTGGGAGCGATGCCGACAAAGCTGTGGGTGTATAGAAGCCCGGAAGAGTTGCTGCCATTTCCACCCACGATACCGGCGACGTGCGTACCGTGCCCGTACGCATCCTGGGTGCTATTGGAACCGGGGACGAAACTTTTTGAGTAAGAAATCCGGTTAAGGAGCAGTTCCTGAAGATCGCCGCTGACGGTGATGCCGCTGTCGATTATCGCCACGGTGACGCCTGTACCCGACCAACCGTTCTGAAGGGCTATATTGGCATTAATGGTCGGTTCCGCGTATTCCAGCAAACCTTTCAACGGCCGGTCAGGCGAGATATAAACTACTTCGGGATCGCTGGCAAGCGATTTCAACATGTTCGCGGGTAATCTGTAGAGCCCGCCGTTGGCCGCATTTAGTTTTTTCTTAAGTTCACCTCCGCGGACCACCGATGACAATAGCCCATCGTTCACCGGGTGTTTCAGTTGGACGATGACGTCTACAGAGCCGTTGGGATCAATGCTTTCGAGTTCGTGCGCCAGTTTCGCGTTCCCGGCGAACAGGCCACTCGCTGTGGCCAGGAGTAATCCAGCAAGAATTTTAGTGTTCACGTTATTTTCCCCAGATCAGCATATTGGTGGACCGGTCAGGAACCGGCTCCTTGGATTCCAGGGCCTGCTTTTGGTAGCCCACCGGAAATCCTGGCGCGGGCGAACCCGATCCACGTTCAATCGCTTTTTCTGTATCAGATGAAATGCGCTGCATGGACGAAGATAGTGCACCGGGAGCACCAACCAACAACCGTTAGTTTTCAGTTCTTTACGGTCGGGAGCACGATGCATTTCGTGCGTATTGGCAGAAGCAAGAGACAAATTGGCGCAACGCCAAGTGATGGGGAAGCAGGCCTGAGATGGGGCCCTTAAGAGTCTATCGAATTTGGGGGCGCGTTCAGTCGGCCCTCAGTACTTTTATTGGATCTATTCGGGTGGCGCGCCAGGCGGGGAGCGCCGTCGCGATGACACCGACAGCCAAAACCAAAGCGGCCACCGCTATAAAGGTTGGTAAGTCGGTTGTTCCCACTCCGAAGAGAAGCGCGGACAGGAAGCGAGTCAGGATCAACGCGCCGAGGATGCCTGCGGTGACGCCGTATAGGGTGAGTTTCAACCCTTTCGCGAGGATCATCGAAAGGATCCCCTGCCGCGAACATCCAATGGCTACACGGAGGCCGATCTCATAAGTCCGTTGGGCGACCCAATAAGACATCAACCCGTAGATACCGACGGTTGCCAGTAGAATCGCCGCGCCGGCGAAGCTCAGGAACACGAGCATGGTCGAACGTATGTCGGCGATCGATCCGGACACGACGTCTTGCAGCGCTTGAACCCGGCCGACCGGTACGTTCGGGTCCTGATCTCGGGCGAGTTGTTCGATCGCCTGCGCGGTCTGAGGGCTATTCGTTTCGGCCTTGATAAGTAAAGTCATCGCCACCGGGATTAGCCCGTCGGCTAGTACGGATTGAGAGTAGGGCATGTACACGACGCCGGCAACGCCCGTGGGAAGTCCCTGGCTCAAGGTGTAGTGGTTCACGTCGCCGACTACGCCGACGATCGTCCGCCACGTGTCGCTGCCGGCGAGCCTGATGTGCTTTCCGATTGCGCTTTCGCTGGGCCAGAAGCGTTTCGCCGTAGAGGCGGGGATCACCAGCACGCGCGTCGCATCCGGCCCATCCGAGTCCGTGAAGTAGCGGCCCGCTAATAAAGGAATGCGCATCGTTGGGAGATAGCCGGGACTGACCGCTTCCAGCCAGAGCATCGGCGCGGGGAAATCGGCCGTCTTGGGATGTCCTTCGATGTCGACTGGGGTGGTGGGAACGCGTCCATCGAGAGGAACGGAGTTCGCGACTGCGGCTTGTTCAACGCCCGGAACGCCAGCGGCACGTTGTAACAGGCGATTGTAGAACGCCACGCATGCCTCACGCTGCACGCAGGCAGACTGGTTCGGGCTGATCTGAACGGCAAGCATCGACTTAGGATCGAACCCGGGGTTAACTATCGATAGCTTGTAGACGCTTCTTAGCAGCAGCCCCGCGCCGAGTAACAAAACCACGGTAAGAGCTACTTCGCCGGTGATAATGACGCTTCGAAAACGCGACCAGAATCCCGATGTAGAGCGTTGGCTGCCCGTCTTGATGGTTTCGGTGATGTCGACTTGGGAGGCACTAAGGGCGGGAGCAAACCCGGATGCTAATCCGGAGAAGAGCGCGAGCGCCATTACGACTGCGACGATTTGCCAATCGACATGGGCTTGAGCCAGGCCCGGAAGCGACGCGGGCAGGACGGACTTGAAGATAGACAGGGCAGATATCCCGAGTAAGATGCCAAGTCCGGCGCCAAGCAGGGCAAGGCCGATGCTTTCGGTCAGGAGCTGGCGAACGATACGCAGGCGGCCCGCGCCCAGAGCCGCGCGAAGGGCGATCTCTTTGCGACGCGTGGTCGCCCGGGAGAGTAGCAGACCCGCGACGTTAGCGCAGGCGATGAGTAAGACGGCAGCTACTGAGCAGAGAAGAATGAGAAGCCTTCCCCGTACGTCGCCGACGATGTCCTGCTGAAGCGGAATGGCGGTCGAGCCTGCGTTGAAATCGCGGGGCATTGGATAGGGATAGAGACCTTTGAATTGCAAGTTCAAGCTGCGCACCTCGCCTTGGGCTTGCGGGAGAATGGCGCCAGGCCGCAAGCGCGCCACCAGGGGCATGAACTCGGATCCCCAATATTCCAGAAAGTTCGACGGATCGAGCCGCATGCGAAACCACAGCTGTACCTTCGCGGACGGATAACTGAAGCCGGCACGCATGATCCCGATGATCTGCCGTTCCACGCCGTCCAATTGAACGAAGCGGCCGATCGCCGCCGGATCGCCGCCGAAGCGATCCTTCCACAAGGATTGGCTGATGATGACGACGTGGTCGCGCCCCGGCGCCTCCTCGCCCGGCCGGAAGCTTCTTCCGAGAGCGACCGGCGCGCCGAGGACCGAGAGGAAGTTGGGTGTCGCACTGCTGCCGAAAAGACGGGCTGCCTCGCCTTGACCGGTCAGATTAATTTCCGCACCGGGACTAATCGCGGCAATGTCCATGGCTCGCGAGCGCTGCTGAAAGAAGGGAACGGCGGCCCGAGGATAGATACCGGTAATTCTAACCAGGCGCTCCGGCTGTAAGTACGGCAAAGGACGGACTAGTAGAGCATTCACCAAGCTGAACATTGCGGCATTTCCGCCAATGCCTAACGCAATAGAGAGTACGCAGATCGCGGTAAACACGGGCGTTCGCCGGTACATGCGGACGGCGTGCCGCAAGTCCTGCGAGATCCGTTCCCACCGCATGAAGCTCCACATGTCGCGACAGTCCTCCTTGGCCATGGTTATGTTTCCCATTTGTCGATTGCTGAGTTCCGCGGCCGGGCCAGGTCCCATGCCGGATTCGCAGTTCTCGGCCCGTTGGAATTCGCGATGGAATTCGATTTCTTCGGAGAGTTCCCGGGTGAGCTCGTCGCGGCGCCAGCGGAACAGGAGCCGATGCCAGCCGCGCACGAGCCAGGTTCGGAGAGATTCAATCATGCCACCTCCGGACTTTCCGGACCGGAGTAAGAATGCTTCCCATCGCCTGGCGCTCCCATCGTCTAACGATGGGTATAACACTTCGATCCGATCGATGTCAAATGCGAATGAAGTAATTCTGCGCAGGCGGCGGGAGGTTTGGTTAGTCGCCCCGCAAACCGTGGGCTGCGCGATTCCATCGTGATACGGTGAGGAATTGCGTAACTATCGATCGCGTTTGCTGTTATGGGCGCAGTGGCTGGCGTTCGCCTCATCGGCTGCGATTGTCATCGGCATTGCGCCGTCGCAGATCCTCCTTGGATTAGCGCTGGTGGCTTTGTTCGCGTCCCGGGAACGGCTCCGGCTTCCACCAATCAAGCTCCCGCTCGGATTGTTCTTGTTGGGGACGCTGGTGGCCGTAGCGCTTTCCGGGAATGCAATGGCGGGGTTTCCGCAAGTCAAGAAGATCTACGTTTTTAGCCAGCTGCTGGTAGCCTACACATTACTTCGTGGAACGAGGATAGGAAACTGGCTCGTGCTGACGTGGGCCGGCCTCGGAGCGGCGAGCGCTCTTTTCGGCGTTTATCAATTTAGCGTGAAAGCTTATAACATCTACCAGGCGAATGAGGATTTTTACCCGGCCTATGTTACGGCGCGAATTACCGGATTCATGGGTCACTGGTACATCTTTTCGGTAGAAGAGATGTTAGTACTCCTCATGCTTTCGTCGTTCCTGCTCTTTTCCGCCGCGGCGCGACGATATGTTTGGTTGTGGTTAGTGTTAGGCGCTACTCTTGGCCTGGGCATCTTGTTGGCGGAAACCCGTGCCGTCTGGATTGCCACGGCGATCGGAGTAACATACCTCGTCTTGTGCTGGCGGCCCTGGGTCGCTTTGGCGATACCTGTTTGTATCGCGATCGGCTTGTTCGTGGCGCCGTCCACGCTGCGGGAGCGCGCGGTATCGATCGTGCAACCGGGCAGCGACGATTCAAACGGCTTTCGTGCGATTCTTCTACGAACAGGTATCCGCATGGTGGAAGCGCATCCGTGGTTCGGGGTCGGCCCCGGGATGCAACGGGAGCGGTTCATGGAGTATCTGCCGCCTGATGTGCCGCTTCCGCTTCCCTCCGGCTCCTACATGCACCTGCATAACGTCTATCTCGAGTATGCGGCGGAACGAGGGGTGCCTGTGCTCCTGATCTTTCTTTGGCTGATCTTCAAGATCCTGTGGGACTTCGCGCGCGGTGTTCGCGGCCTGCCGGCGGGGCGCGACGATCGCAAATCTCTTATGCATGGCGGTATCGCGGTGACTATTGCACTGCTCGTGGAAGGCATGGCAGATGTAAACTTCGGCAACAGCGAGGCACTTACTATGTACCTCGTCATAGTTGCAATAGGTTATAACGCTATCTCCAGGGATGGCACCGTGGTATCCTCGTAGTTTCCGTAAATGGCTGCAACTACTACTGTCGATACCGCGAAGACTGCCTTTCCGCCGATGAGCGTGTGGGCTGCGCCGGTGGCGCTCGCCTGGTTGATTCCCGGCGGCGGACACCTGCTGCTGCGAAGGCGCGGGCGTGGGTTGCTGCTCTTGGCCGCTATCTCGGTGATGTTTTTCTTCGGTCTGGGAATGCGGGGCGCGATGTTCCATCCGGAATCGGGCGATCTGCTGACCACGCTGATCAACTACGGCGGCTTCGTCGGGGATCTCGCGTCGGGCGCGCTCTATATTTTGTCCGTGATGCTGGGCTACAACCAGCCGGATATGCCAGGAGCGGTGCATGACTATGGCACGAAATTTCTGGTTTGTGCCGGGCTGCTGAACATTCTGGCGATGGTGGATGTGTTTGAGATCGCGACGGGGCGAAAGAGCTAGATGAAGATTAACCTCTCGCATTTCGAGGCGGCGTTTCTGTTCGCGCTATGTGCTTCGGTGGTGCTCGGCATCGTCACCAAGAAAACGGATCGCGAGCGCCTGATGTATGGGGCGAAGTGCTTCGGGTACTTCATCCTGGCGCTGTTTGCGATCGGCTGGGCCATGAAACTCGGTCACGGCTAACGCTGGGTTCAGCGCTGCGTGGCGAAGCCTACCCCGGCAATCCTTACTTTCTCCCAGGTGGATAGAGAGATCCGGCGCTGCAGGACGTCGAAGTTACTGGTGCGGATTTTGTCCAGCAAGCGCGAGTAGATGGTAATTAGCACCCATAGTGACGAGCGGCTTCTAGCGTCTACCAGTCCGATTAACGGGCGGGATTGGTCGTAGAATCGCCGGGCTCGATCGGCTTCGAATTCCATCAAGCGCAGGAAGCGGTTGCTGCGCTCGGTTCCCAGCAACTCCTCGCGGCGGACTTCAAAAAGTTGGAGATCTTCCGTGGGTAAGTAGACGCGGCCTAGCTCGGCGTCTTCACGCACATCCCGCAGAATGTTGGTTAGCTGAAATGCGATGCCGCACTTTTCGGCTAAGTCGAGCGCCTGTGGATCGCTGAATCCGAAGATGTGGATGGTGGTTAGGCCTACCACCGAAGCGACGCGGTAGCAGTATTGGTATAAGTCGTCGAAGTTATGGATCTCGCGCGGGGTCAGGTCCGACTGGACGCCTTCGATCATCTGGAAGAAGTAATCGTGCGGGATGCGGTAGCGCTGCACGGCGTCGTGAAACGCGGGCCAGAGGGGATGGTCATCTAAGTGACCGTTGAGAGCGCGTTCGAGCGATGCGCGCCAGTTTTGCATGGCGGCTGCCGTTGCGCCGGGTTCGTCGCTGAGGTCGTCGCAGAAGCGCATGAAGGCGTACATGGCGCACATGGCGTTGCGCTGCTCGGTGGACAGCAGGACGAACGAGTAGTAGAAGTTTTTGGCGCGGGCGCGAGTGATCCGGCGGCAGTAGGCGTACGAGTTAGATAGAGAGGTCATGCGGCGCGTCGCACAGCTAAGCGGCCTAGCGCGCCTACTAATAAGCCAACGCGTTCTAGTTTGGAGATCGATGGGCGCTCGGTGAGAACGTTATACCCTTGCTGGCGGATTTTTTCGAGAACCCGCATTCCGCCCCGGCTGAATAGATCTAAGTCGAGCGAGAGGGCACGGTCGACCATTCCCACTAGCGGCAATCCTTGTTCGAAGAGTAACTGGGCGCGGTTTACGCATTCTTCCATCGCGCTGCGGAATCCAGGCGAGAAGCGGCGGGTAAAGAGGTCGTCTACGGTGACTTGGTTCCGGTCGAGAACTTCAAGTGGGATATAGACGCGGTCTTTGGCCGAGTCGACTGTTACATCTTGCCAGAAGTTCGCTAGCTGCAGGGCTGTGCAGGTTGCGTCGGATAGGTGCTGCCTTGCGGGATCGGAATAACCTCCCAGGTACAGTACGAGGCGACCGACCGGGTTCGCTGAGTAGACGCAGTAATCGAGAACATGTTCCCAGGTTTCGTAGCGTGAGACTTGCTGATCCTGGATGAACGCGCGGATTAAGTCAGCGAAGGGTTGCTTCGGGATGGAGTGCTTTTCGACTGTGCCCTGGAGCGCGACGAAGACTGGATGCGTGGCATGGCCTTCATACATACGGTTCAGCTCGTCACCCCACCAGGCGAGCAGGCGCAGACTTTCCTGCTTGTCCCCGATTTCGTCGCCTAAGTCATCCGCCCAGCGGCAGTAGGCATAGACATTGAAGAAGTCCTGATGGAGGCGCTTGGGGAGTAAGAGACTAACTACGTGGAAGTTCTCATAATGATGAGTAGCCAGCCATTTGGTGTAAGCCTCGGCTTGCGACCGGGAGAACTCGTGCCGCGTCGCTTCTTCGCTTAAGAGGAACTCGCGCGGGGCC
>NZ_CAJCHS010000324.1 GCF_903970205.1 Nevskia soli
ACGCCGAACGATTCGGGTTTACGCGATCTATCTCTTCGAGAAGCGCGCTCGGCAGTGTTACCGAGGTCTTGACTTTCATACCACCAATCTACCACCACTGCTGCTCGCGGCCGATTTATCATCCTCAGAAGCGCAAAGGGCGCGATCCCGCGCCGCCAAACCAGAGAGGAACTAGTGACGCCTGGCGGCGCGGGGCGCGATCCGTTTTGCGCGAGTTCCTTAGAAGACTAGGCGCGAGGTAATGGGGAAGCCCGAGCAGTTACGCGGATACAAGGCGGGTTGACGGCGTGGTTCCGTCCACATCCATTAACTGCGTAACAATAGAAGCAGGAAGTGCGCCCAGCGACTCTGACATTAGAAGTCAAACCGGAAGTCGATGGAAGCTTACCTGGAACAGGTTCTTCGAGATGCCGCGCATGTTGAACTTAAGAGCGACATCCAAGAAGAAGCACGCCGGCCGGAGGGACGGAAGAGTCTTGCTCAATTGTTTGCGGAGTCTCCCTTCAGAGGGCTTGATCTGCAATTTGAACGAGACCCGGATAGCGGGCGTCCAGGGGCGCTGTGACCAACTTGCTGCTGGATACGAATATTCCTTCGGAATTGACGCGCCCGATACCAGAACGTCGCGTGGAGCCATGGCTGGATAACACGGACGATGGGCATCTATTCTTCAGCGTGATTTCGTTGGGCGAGATTTTCAAGGCTTCCCGAGAGCAAGCGCCGCAGGGACCTGCAGCTGTGGATAAACTCGAAGCTCGGTCCGTGGTTCGACGGGCGCATTCTGCCGGTAAGTTCGCAAGTCGCCCAACGCTGGGGTATTCTGGCCGGTGCGTGCCAGCTAAAAGGCCGGCCACTCAAAGTCGCGGACGGCTTGATCGCATGTGCGGGATTTTGACGGCTTGGGTCTCACCGTTTTCGATCCTTGGAACTCTTAGACGGCGCCACGCAGCGTGCCCAGGCGATAGAATCGGCTCAGTCCCGTGCGATCCAGCGCTGTCCTGATTCTCATTTCCGCCTCCTTCACCGCCGCACCCCTGGGGCGATCCGCCATAACCGCGGCCGGCCCTGCCGCGGCTGTCCTCGAGTCGATTCGAACCATCACCATCGATCCCGATGCCTGCTATCGCGTCCGCGACCTCACTCTTCGGCGCGGCGACGTTCGCTTCTATCTCACCGACGGATTTCTGGCCTTCTCGAAGCCCGTGGCCGGCGCGCCCGTTGCCGCCGTGTTTAGCAGCGCCGTGGATGCGGGAGATGGCGAAGTGATGCTGATTCCTCCCAACCGCGATGAGCGCGTGAATCTGGCGGCCAAAACACACGCGCCGAATCTGGACGAACATCTCAACGACGCCGTGTTTTATTTCGCGGACGATACCGCCGCCGAATTGCAAGCGCAAATGAAAGGCAGCGAGTGGATTCACCGCGATCCCGCCAAAGGCGCGGAACTCGCCGCGCGCTATTCGCCCGTGGTTTCCGCGCTCGCGCCGCAATTCGCGACCTTCATGCTGCTGGACCTGATGACTCCCGAGCGTCAAAAAAGCGGCTATTTCGCGGCAATCCTCGGGGGCAAAACGCTGGGGGCGTTCGAAGTCACTTACAATCCGCGCGCGCCGGAGCCGGTTCTCGCCGGGAAAATGCAAGGGTCGGGCTCGAGCGCCCGGTTCGAGATCTGGACGAGTTACCGCCCGAAATCGGCTGCGCCGGCCGCGCCGGAGTTTGCCGCGTCACAATTTAAGATCGATGCGCGGATCGATCGCGCGCTGCACATGCGCGTGGTGTCAAGATTCACCGTCCACGAGCTCACGCACGATCTTCATGCCCTGGATTTCAACCTCTCGCGGCAGATGCGCGTGGTCAGCGTCGAGGTGGATGGCCAGCCTGCCGAGTTCGCCACGCAGGTGGGCGCGGATGACGGAGACGAAAGCGACAAGATTCTGGTGCTGGTGCCGGGCGAAGCGTTAAAGAAAGGCGTGGATCACGAGGTGGCGGTCACGCACGAAGGCGATGTCATCACCGCCGGCCCTTCCGGAACGTACTTTGTCGGGTCGCGTGGGCGATGGTATCCGCATCGCCCCGTGGAGTTCGCGCAATTCGACCTGACGTTCCACTTCCCGAGCGAATTCGACCTGGTCGCGCCGGGCGAACCGATTCGGGACGCGGTGGAGGGCGACACGCGCGTGATCGAGCGCCGCGTGGATGCGCCCATTCCGTTCGCCGGGTTCAATTTCGGACATTACCGGCGGTCGACCGTTGTCCGCGACGGATTCACTGTGGAACTTTGCGCCAATGCCGAAGCGCCCGGCGATCTGGATGCGCGTGCCGCCGATATCTCGGACGTGATGGCGTTCTACACGGAACGGTTCGGTCCGCCGCCGCTGCGCCGTCTGGAGGTTTCGCCGATTCCGGCAACCTTTGGACAAGGTTTCGCGGGGTTGATCTACTTATCGACTTATGCTTACGCTGCTCCGGGCGACCTGGCCGCGGCTACCCCGGAAACGCGTGTCTTCTTTACCCAGCTGATGCAGGCCCATGAAGCCGCGCACCAATGGTGGGGGAACATTGTCACCACCGTCGACTATCACGACGAATGGATCATGGAGGCGTTGGCCAACTACTCGGCGATGGAGTATCTGCGGCACACGGTGGGTAAGGCCGCAGTGGATAGCCTGATGGAGGCGTATCGCAGAGAGTTACTCGCTCCCGTGTCTACCGGAGTTAGTGTGGAGTCCACGGGGCCGCTGACGCAAGGGCGTCGCCTGGAAGCCGAAGGTAAGTCTAAGTGGACCGCGATTCTTTACGGCAAAGGGACATGGGTCGTCCAGATGCTGGCCGCGCGCATGGGCGATGGCGCCGGCGACGTTTCAGGCAATGGTGCGTTCTGGAAAATGCTGGCTGAACTCCGCCGCAGGTATGCGTTCCGCGCCATAACAACCGACCAGTTCCGGCAGCTTTGCGCGGAGTTCATGCCGGCCGATGCTCCGGACAGGCAGTTAGTCGACTTCTTCGACCAATGGGTTTCCAGCACGGGTGTTCCGAAGTTAAAACTATCCAGTAAAGTCACTAAGACCCCGCACGGGACGGTTGTTAGTGGAACGCTAACGCAAACCGACGTACCCGAGGACTTCTCGGCGGATTTTCCGGTAACTATCACGGCTGGCGGAAGTCCGGTAGTCCGGTGGATTCATTCGTCTTCTCAAGATGCGGATTTCCGCTGGACGTTCAATCAATCCATTGGTTCCATTACGCTCGATCCGGCGGGGTCGTTCCTGCGGCGCTGACTCGATACGGCCGCGTGCTTCTATGACTGCACCTGGAAGGACACGTTGCTCGACAGCGTACCGCTCGGCGTCACGACTTCAATCGTTCCGGTGGTCGCGCCGGAGGGGACCGTGGTGGTAATGTCGGATTTCGAAACCACCGTGAAGACGGCTTTGGCGCCATGTGCCCGGACGGATATTCACCCAACGCGGTGCTCATCCAAGCCACCGACGGCACAATCTACGGGACGGCGCGCCGGCCGCGGTGACCTTGAAGACTGTGCCACAGCCCGAGACGCCGCAGCCGGAGAGCCCGCCGAAACTGGTTGTTCCGTAGAAGTCTCCATTGGTCGCGTGGATTAGGCCCGCACCGGGATTCGCGCCGTCCGCACATCCGCTTTGCGACAGAAATCGCGGTTGGGAGCTTGGATCAGCGGTGTTTCGGGGTTTGCACCGTCGGCGCAATGGAGAAAAGGCGCGGTGGGCGACGCGCCGTCCAGGCGGTCGTCTAACGTGTTCGTTTGAGAGCAGAACTCGTCTATGGTCTTGAATGTTCCACTCGGACTGATTGCGAACGCGGTGCCGAAACCAACGCCGTCGCCGGACCCGCCGGAATTCGTGGTCCCATAGAGGTCCCCACTGGTGACTTGGATCAGCGCCGCCATAGGCCTTTCGCCATCGGTGCGGTCAAAGCTGTGCAGCGTGGTAAAGGTCTGTGCGGATAAGTCAAGCGCCGTCGCCGCGCATAGCGCCAGAGCAGCGCAGCCCGCGGCCACCCTAGGGAATGAAAACGCGGAAGCAGGCGCGCAGACCAGTATTTAGAACGATGCAAATACCGCATTCCGAGCCGCGACGGCTACGGAGCGGTGGGCACGAGGAAGCATTCCGCTCTCGCGCGGTAAAAAGCATACGAAGGTTCTCTTCCGGAGCACCAGCTCCATTGCTGTCGCGGCTCAGCACAGCCTCCGCCTTGCCGGATTGAACAGGATGTGACTCGATGTCGGGTATTTTCAGAACAACGCAGCTTAAGGAAGTCGCGTCGCTGGACGGAATGCTCTGTCTGCCAATTGCCACGTCTGGGCGGTGTTTCGTACGTAGCTGAGAACCTGGAGTGAGAGTCTGGACGCGCTGGAGGTACGTCTATGGCGTGAGCGCACTTGAGCCGTGTGCCTAAATGGAACAGAGGAGACGGTTTTTCGGCAGAAACGTCGAAATCGGCTATCCTGTTTTTGAGGACCAGGCTCGCGCGCGACCGCAACCATAGAGACCCCAAACCGTGATTCACAATCAAAAGGAATACCCCAAAGATCTTCTCCATCCGACTCCAGAGACCATCGAGTCGTATGCTCTCGCGAGCGTTCGGAAGCGGCTCGCCGAGGATGATCCCGAGGTCATCCAATTAGAGGAGCATCTACTTTGGTGTAGCCCCTGCCTGAAATCCGTTGAAAACGAAGAGGCCGTCGCAATCCTAATGATGAGCGGACTGGAAGCGCTAAGGGCGCGGGCCGGTAAGCCGCCCAAGTCAAAGGTTCTGCACGCCGGTCAGATTCCTTTTTAAGCAACACCCTCGTTCGCGAATTGGGCCCATAAAAGAATTGCATGTGGGTGCTGTTCGTACGCATCACGGTTCGATAAAGTTTCGGGAAACATCACGTCTTTTCCGAACCATTCCCAGTAGGAACGCGTCTTATGGGTTATGAGTTCGAACATCGCGGAGCGCGAACGGCTCGGGACACTACAACGCAACTATCGGCGCGCGTGGGAATCCCTGATGCGCGAGGCGGAAGCGTTACAGCGCGCGGCTAAGGTGGACGGTGACAGCGCCGAAGTGAGCGCCGCTCGCACGCGCGTGGAAGCGGCAGCGAAAAACTATCGCGTAGCTCGTAACGAACTCGCCCAGGTACTTCTTGGCGAGATCGGCAGGGGTCACGTCGTGAAGACCGAGCGGCAGCCGGAACTCCTGGTCGCCTGCGTGGGAAATTAGCCGGCTCGGAGTTGCCGGTATATCAGAGCCGCGCCGCAAGCTCCACTGATTGCTAACAAAAGCGGAAACATGGAAGGCTCGGGAACGATTTCGCCGGTCGCGCCGGCGCTGAAATCCAGATTCGTAGTGGAAAAATGCTGGACCCCCGGCTCGTACCAAAGGGCTGCGCCTTGAAGGTCCGCATCGACTGAATTTTCTCCCGACGTAGCATCTGCGAATAGCCGGCCGGTCTCGGAATTCGGAGTAATGTTCAGCCAGTAGGTGCCCGGCGCTAAGATCACGTCCAGACCGCTGACGGTCAATGTGGTCGTGCCCGAAGTCCCTAGTGTTTGAGACGTTCCGCCTGCGATTTCGACGCCTGCGAACCCCGGCGCCACTCCGTAGCGGATTGACCATTCGGCGCTGCAGATCGGATTAGCTGCAAGATCGAGTTCGGTGAAAAACACGGAATTAATCTCCCAGCCACCGCTGCTTGTGACCGTGAACGGCTCGTAAATCTCGCTGAGCGAGAGCGGGCCCCCGAGCGGATCGTAGTAGTCGCCGATGCTTTCCTGATTGGTCGGATCACCGGTGTAAAAGAGGGTCTGGCCGGCGCCGGCGGGTACGGCGAGCGCGAAGACGAAAAGGATCGCAGTCCGAAGAAAGCAGACGGTATCCATAGAGGTTCGCTTAGGATAACTCCCCGGGGTTCGCCGATTCGCTGAGGTTCGGTGGGCTGAGTCCAAATGATAAGATTCGCGCTGATGCGATTGCGACGGAAGTCCGCTGCCTTTGCCGTTGCCCTGTTGGCAGGCGGTGCGATTCTGCTTGGCCAACATGCCTGGGAGATCGGCGCGTTCAAGCGGCCGGCCAAAGGTAACCCGGTGATCGAGCCGCGGCCTGAATCGGTCTTTCAATGCCCGGTACGCAAAGCTCCGGTGCACTGGGAGGCGCTACACACTTTCAATCCGGCTGCGATTGTGAGGGAAGAAAAGATCTACGTGCTGTACCGGGCGGAAGACGATTCGGGCGAGATGGCGATTGGAGGCCATACATCGCGAATCGGACTGGCTGAGAGCACGGATGGCATCCACTTCAAGCGGAGGCCGGAGCCGGTCCTTTATCCCGACGAAGACGATCAGAAGGCGCGCGAGTGGCCGGGCGGCTGCGAAGACCCGAGGATCGTCGAAGCTCCCGACGGGAGCTACGTCATGACGTACACGCAATGGAACCGGAAGACCTACGACGCGGGGGTCGCGACGTCGACCGATCTGGTGCATTGGGTGAAGCACGGGCCCATGCTCGCGAAAGCAGCAGGCGGCAAGTATCAGGATCTGCAATATAAGTCGGCGGCGATCGTGACGCAGCTTCGCGGCGGTCGTCTGATGGCGGCTAAGATCGACGGAACGTATTGGATGTTTTGGGGGGAAGGAAACGTTCACCTGGCGCGATCGGCGAACCTGATCGATTGGACGCCAGTAGAGAATGCAAGCGGTGACTTGTTGGACGTGCTCAGTCCCCGCGACGGCAAGTTCGACAGTAGTTTTCCGGAAGCGGGACCGCCGCCGGTGCTGACGGATCGCGGAATTGTGGTGCTTTATAACGGCAAGAACAGTTCGGACCCGGAGCTTGCGAAAGACGCGTATGCGGTCGGGCAGGCGCTGTTTCGCGGCTACGATCCGAAGCAAATGCTCAGCCGGTTAGAGAAGCCGTTCTTCAAGCCGGAGATGCCGTTCGAGAAGTCCGGACAATATGCGGCGGGAACGACTTTCGCCGAGGGGCTCGTGCGGTTTCACAACCGCTGGATCCTCTATTACGGCTGCGCGGATTCGTTGGTGGGCGTCGCAATGACGCAATAAGCTACTGCCGGCGCCAGACCAGAGCGCTTTGGCCGTCGGGCCGGACGACGGTTTCGGTCATGCTGTTCGCATCGCGAGCGGTCATGCGTACAGTTTCCATGTTTTGTCCATCCCCGGTGCGGCGTTGGCCGACTAAAGAATCGTGGTCCCATTTGGCGAGCACTTCGCCTTCACCGGCGCCAACCGGATGAAACGTGTCGTCCACCTTCCAGTCATATTCGCGGCTTTTGTCGCCATTCGGCATGGTGAACGCTTCCGCAATATGCAGCGTCTTGCCCTGTTTTCGGATGGTCAGCGTGCCGCCCGTCGGAGGGTTCGCACTGAACGCGGAAGCGCTCGTATCGAGAACCCACGTACCGCTGAGATCGGGACGTTCGGCCCGCAAATGGGGAGCGCAAACGAATACAAGGACAGCAGCGGAAAAACCAGTCAACCATCTGAAAACGGACATCTCTTCCCAATGGTGCACGCGGATTGCCAGTGCGGTTTATTGGTCCATTTTGTGCATTATCGCGGAGAGAACGGCGGCGTCTTCGGGACTGGCGCAACTGGGAGGCAGCTCATGCCAGATATCTTCAGCGGACTGAAGACGGACTTCGGAAGCATCGTTCGACTCCGATGGGGCGTGACCGTGCAGCAACGCCGCACCCGCCTGAACAACTTCCGGTTCAACCGACGGGCAGTTTTGAGCCGCCGCTACGGCCATGTTCAGGATGGCCGTGCTGCGGGCCAGCTTATCGGAACCGGCGAGGTGGCGTGAGGTGGGGTCGAGGTCGAGCGCGCGCCCGGCGATCTGCGCCTTCTGCTGGAATTCACCCTGATCCGGGTCGAGCCGGCTGGCGTGTTCGAACGCTTCCCGCGCGCCGCGGAAATTCCCGCGGTCCAGCTCAATCTGGCCGAGCCCGGCGTAAACCTTGGGATCGCTCGGGTTGAAGCGGATCAGCGTGCGATACGACGATTCGGCGCGATTCAAGTCACCCGCTTCGGCGTAAAGCGCCGGAAGCTGGGCCGCGACTGCGGGATCTGTGCGTGCCGATTGATCCAGAAGCAACAGTTCCGAGAGCAGCTCCCGATTTTGATGCCGGCCGGCCAGCCATGCGGCCAGCTCCATGCGCGCGGCCGTGCGATCCCGTGCAATCGGGGCGCTCTGGGTTGGATGCCACACGCCGTAGATCGCACGGTGGTAATAGGAATCCGCGCGGGTGGGATCGTCTTCTTCGGACATCACGCGAGCCATGCGAAGGTTCGCTTCCGCGTCATTGGAATCGGCCGCCAACAGTTCTTCGAGCCCGGATTGCGCGCGCTCCGGCTGGTGATCGGTTAGATAGGCGTCGGCCAGACCAAGAGCAAAGGTGCGGTTGTCGCGATCCTCCACGTGCGCGTGGCGAAAGAGCTCGATCGCCTCCGCCGCGCGCCCTTGTTGCAGGAGCGATTCTCCGCGATCGAAGTCGTGGCGGGCCTCCGTCCTCAGCTCTCGTGTTTCGAGCGAGGCGAGGAACTGATCGACGCCGTAAAGAGCCACCGCGATCGCCGTGATCTCGATGAGCAGGCGCGGCGTGGCGAAGTGCGCGGACACCCAGCGAAACAGTCGAATCATAAACGGGAGGTCATAACCGACTCTGGCCCACGCCATACGCGGCCAGCAGATCCGGCATGGTGATGATGCCGACCACCCGATCGCGATCCACGCGGCTCACGACGGGTAGAACGTCGACCTTCGCCGCGCCCATGCGCTCCAACGCGACATTGAGCGAGTGATCGGAATGGACGAAGGCTTTGCTGTCCAGCCTGACGGAATCGCGGTCGATCATCGCGGTCATGCATCCGTTGTCGACTAGCGGCCATGCGCGGACACCGGCCTGCTGCATGGAAGCGAGCGCGCGTGCTTCGTCGACTGAAGTGTCGTCCAGAGGGCGCATGACGTTTCCGACCGTCGGGCCGGACGCGCCGCGTTCTTCGGTGGGCAGAAAGATGCCGTCCTGATGCGCGAGTGCTTCGTAGATCGGCTGCCGCTGCAAGCGGTAAGAAATGATGAACGCGATCAGGTTTGCGATCATCACGGGCACGATGATGGTGTAATCGCGCGTGAGTTCGAAGATCATGATCACCGAGGTCAGCGGCGTGCGGATGATTCCCGCGAACGTCGCGCCCATCCCTACTAAGGCATAGGCGCCGGGGCCGGCGGTGACGGCTGGGAAGAAGTAATGGGCAACGGAGCCGACCGCGCCCCCGATCATGGCGCCGATGAAGAGACTCGGGCCGAAGATGCCGCCCGCGTTTCCGGACGAGTAGCAGACCGCCGTCGCGACGATCTTGAGAAAGATGAGCAGCACTACGGTCCGGATTGCCAAGTCGCCGCCGAGCACGCGCTCGACGTAGTCGTAACCGACACCGAGCACTTCGGGTAGATACAAACCGAGCAAGCCAACGACAATGCCGCCGACTGCGGGCTGCATCCAGACCGTCCATCGCGGGAAGCGGCGGAAGCCGAGGCGGATCAACAGAAGCAGCTTCACAAAACACACGGAGCCGATGCCTCCGGCGACGCCCAGCACCGCGTAGATCAGAAATTCCACCGGGTGAATCAGTTTGTAGGCCGGTACGTGGAACAGCGGTTGATCGCCGAGGATTAAGTGCAGCAGCATCCAGGAAGTCGCTGAGCTGATCACGATGGAGCCAAGCACCGGAGCGTGGAGATCGCCCAGGACTTCCTCGAGGGTAAAGAGTACGGCGGCAATAGGTGTGTTGAACGCGGCCGCGAGAGCGGCGGCGCAACCCATGGGCAGGAGGTCGCGGACGCTCTTCTTGCTTAAGCCGAAGCGGCGGCCGAGCACGGAGGCGATGCCTGCTCCGATCTGCACGGACGGGCCTTCGCGGCCCAGGGCGATGCCGCTGGCGAGCGAGATGGCGCAGCACAGGAACTTGCCCATCGCGGTCTTCAGCGTGATCAGCCCGTCGTTCAGGAAGATGGCGTATTTCGTCTGTGGAATGCCGCTTCCGCGCGCGTCAGGGAAGAACCGGAACAGAAGATAGCCGGAGATGAGCGCGCCCGCGATGGGCGTCAGCACGCGCCTCCACGCCGCGCTGCCGGGCGGGTACATGCGGGCGGCGAGGCGTCCGGTGAGGAGGATGAACGCGACGACGATGAGCCCGACGAGTGCGCCGATGACGAAGCTGAGAGCGAGCGACACGCGCGCATCGCGGCTCGCCGTTAGCTTGTCTGAATTTGTGTCCCCCGCGTCAAAATCTGTCGCACTAGCCATCCTTTGTCAGGATAGCGACGTGCTGACTAGCAGCCCGTGGTGAAACCCGCTTCCTCACGGTCGCGGCTCTGTAACTGATTGATCCTACTGAGCCGCGCGCGCAAGCAAGCGGTGTTTTGAGACTTCTACCACGGGCTGCTAGTACTACTGGGTCATAAAGTATTGAGGCGAATAGGCATGGCAACGGAAAGTGCTTCAATGTGAGTTGTTATGGGCGTAATTCGCGCGCCGGTCCAGACCGTGGAGGAGATTTACAAACTGGTGTGGACTGCGGTGGCT
>NZ_CAJCHS010000325.1 GCF_903970205.1 Nevskia soli
GTTGGTATCGGCATGGGGTCCCGCGCGCGAAGCGATGCAAGTCGCTCCCTCCGAAGCCATGAGCCGCGGTTCGCGGGAAACGCGCGTGCGCAGACATTCCGGTCGCAACCTGCTCATCGCCATCATCTGCGGTGCCGTCGCGTACGCGATGTCCTTCGCCGGGCCGATCGGCGGCAAACCGATCTTCGGCTACGCGGCGAGTCTGCTGAGCGTCGCGTCCGCCGCCGCGATCACGCCGTTCGTCATCGTCCAACTCGACCGGCTATTGCGTCCGACGCTACGGCGCGTGTTCCAGGCGGAAGGAATGCTGGGCGGCCGGAGCCTGACCGCGTCGCTCGGTCGCACCTCAGTCGTCGTAGCCGCGCTCGCCACCGGAATCGCCATGATGGCCAGCGTCGGCATCATGGTCGGCAGCTTCCGCGAAACCGTCATCAACTGGCTGGACGCGCAGCTTCGCGCGGACATCTATATCGCCGCCGCCGGGCCGCAAGCCGCAGGCGAGTACGCGCCTATCCCGGCCGAAGCCGTGGCCGCCGCTCGCCGCATCCCCGGAATTCAGGATGTCGACGTGTTCTCCGCCATCGATCTTCACTACCAGGGCCAGCGCGCCACGTTTGCCGCCGGGGATCTCGACATCCAGCGCCGCCACGGCCGCATCACTTTCGCGAGCGGAGATCGCGATCCGATTCTGAAGTCCCTGCCCCATCAGGACCGCGCCGTCGTGAGTGAGCCGTTCGCTCAAAAGCACCACGTCCGCGTGGGCGATCGCCTGCGCCTGCCGGTCGGTCCCAACCAGATCACGCTCACCGTCGCCGGCATCTACTACGACTACTCCAGCGAGCAAGGCTACGTCATCGTCGACCGCAGCACATTGCTGAAATACCTTCCCAACGAACCCGCAACGAATATCGGTTTGTATATCGCGCCGGGTTTCAATCACGCGTCGGTCTTACGCGCGGTCCAACAGGGCTTGTCGAACTTCCCGCTCGCCATCGCGCCCAATGAAGAACTCCGCCGCGGCGCGATGACCGTTTTCGATCGAACCTTTGCTGTTACCTGGGCGCTCGAAGGAATCGCCATTCTGGTCGCGGTTCTCGGCGCCGCGAACGCGCTGCTGGCCATGGTGCTGGATCGCCGCCGCGAGTTCGGGATGCTACGCTACTTAGGAGCAGCCTCGGGCCAGATTCGCAGGATGATTCTGCTGGAAGCCGGGCTGATCGGTTTCTTTGCGCTGGTCGTGGGCGGCGCGCTGGGATTGGTTCTTTCGCGCCTGTTGATCTTCGTGATCAACAAGCAAAGTTTTGGCTGGACCATTCAGTTCCACCCCCCCGGCCTGATGCTCGCCGGAGCCATGCTCTTAATCTGGGCCGTCACCGTGCTGGCCGGCCTCTACCCCGCGCGCGTCGCGGCGCGCCTCAAACCGATCGAAGTAATTCACGAAGACTGATCCACGAAGCCTGAATGTCAAAAGAAAATCTCTCCACACACACGCGCAACATCGCCATCATCGCCCACGTCGACCACGGGAAGACCACGCTCGTCGACGCCATGTTAAAGCAGAGCGGCGTCTTCCGCGCCAATGAAAATGTGGCCGAACGCGTGATGGACTCGAACGACCTGGAGCGCGAGCGCGGCATCACCATCCTTTCGAAGATCACCGGCATCCGCTATCTCGGAAACAAGATCAACATCGTCGATACCCCCGGCCACAGCGACTTCGGCGGCGAAGTGGAGCGTGCGCTGAAGATCGTCGATGGCGTGATGCTGCTGGTCGACGCCAGCGAAGGCCCGCTGCCGCAGACCCGCTATGTCCTGATGAAGGCGCTGGAGGCGCATCTCACGCCCATCGTGGTGATCAACAAGATCGACCGTCCCGACGCGCGCCCGCAGGAAGTACTGAACGAAGTCTACGACCTGTTTATCGATCTCGACGCCCACGAAGACCAGCTCGATTTCCCGGTGCTGTGGACCAACGGCCGCGCCGGCATCGCCAAGAAAACGCTGGAAGATCCCAGCGAGGATCTCCGTCCGCTGTTCGATTCGATTCTCGATCACATCCCGTCTCCGGCGGGCGATCCCGACGCGGTCTTGCAAATGATCGTCGCCAACCTCGACTACAGCGACTACCTGGGCCGGCTCGCCATCGGCCGCATCTTCGCCGGCACGCTGAAGCACGGGGACGACGTCGCCATCTGCAAGCTGGATGGTTCGCTGCAGAAAATGCGCATCACCAAGCTCTACTCCTTCGAGGGCCTGAAGCGCGTCGACGAAACGATGGGCCGGCCGGGCGACATTATGGCCATCGCGGGATTCGAAGGCATCACCATTGGCGAGACGGTGACCAGCGCCGAAACTCCGACGCCGCTGCCGGTAATTCAGATCGATGAACCGACGATCGGTATGACGTTTACGATCAACACCTCGCCATTCGTGGGGCGCGAAGGCCAGTACGTCACGTCGCGCAATCTGAAGGACCGCCTCGATAAAGAACTGCTGACCAACGTTTCGATTCGCGTGGCGCAGCAGAGTCCCGATGCCTTTCAGGTGATGGGACGCGGGGAACTGCAGCTCGCCATCATCATTGAGATGATGCGGCGCGAGGGGTTCGAGCTGATGGTGGGCAAGCCCGAGATCCTGACTCGCACCATCGACGGCAAGATTCACGAGCCGCAGGAGACGCTGGTGATCGACTGCCCCGAATCGTTTATCGGCGTGGTGATGGACAAGCTCGGCACGCGCAAAGGCAAGATGACCAAGATGGTGAACCACGGAAGCGGGCGCGTGCGCCTCGAGTTCCTGATTCCGTCCCGCGGTTTGATCGGGCTGCGCAGCGAGATCCTGACCGATACGCGCGGCACGGCTATCATGAACTCGCTTTTTCAGGGCTACATCGAGTGGCAGGGCGAAATCCCGACGCGGCCCACGGGTTCGCTGGTTTCGGATCGCGCCGGGAAAGCGACGGGGAACGCCATCTTCAACATTCAGGAGCGCGGCGAAATCTTCATCAGCCCCGGCACGGAAGTCTACGAGGGGATGATTGTTGGCGAGAACGCGCGGCAGAACGATCTGGATGTGAATATCGTCAAAGAAAAGAAGCTCACCAACATGCGTGCGTCTTCGGCCGATGAAGCGATCCGGCTGGTGCCGCCGCGGCTGCTGAATCTGGAGCAGGCGATCGAGTTCATCCGGGAAGATGAAATGGTGGAAGTGACTCCGGCTTCGATCCGGCTGCGAAAGAAGATCCTCAAAGCCAACCAACGCTAATGAAGCAGGTGCATGTCATCGGCGGCGGCTTAGCCGGTTCGGAAGCGGCGTTCCAGATCGCGGAGCGCGGGATTCCGGTGGTGCTCCATGAGATGCGCCCCGTGATCTGCACGCCGGCTCATCAGACCGATCGGCTGGCCGAGCTGGTGTGCAGCAACTCGCTGAAGAGCGATCAGCATCCGAGCGCGTCCTGGCTATTGAAAGAAGAGCTACGGCAACTCGGTTCT
>NZ_CAJCHS010000326.1 GCF_903970205.1 Nevskia soli
CGCGCGATCCGATCGAGAGATAAGTCCACACCCGGTCCCGCCACCACGCAGCGTGAACCAATACCAAACCCGGTCATCTCGTTGTCTTCAATCTCGTTGTTCCGCGTATCGGCCGGCCGTTCCATCTTCGCGCGAAGATAGATGCCGCTGCGCAGTAAGTCGGGCTCGCCGTGGAAGTAGAGACATCCGTAGCGCTCCGCCGTCTGGTTACAATGCGCCAGGTTCAATTGCAGAAAGTGGTTGTGACTAATGCGATGTCCACTGCCGATTACTAGCATGCCGCTATAGAGAAAGCCTTCCACGCGATTGCCCCAAACCAGGATGTTGCGCGTCTGCATATCCGGATTGCTGTTGTTCATCACGATGGCGTTGTTCGCGTTAGGATATTCGTCGCGCTCCTGATGATTGATACAGGAGTTGTCGCGCACTTCGCCGTCGTGGAATCCATCGAGGTCGATGCATTTCCCGTTGACTTCTTCGAAGTCGTTATCGGTGTAGCGCGTGGTGTCGGTGTTACCTGAGGTATCGAGGGCGCACGGCGCAGCTTCGGCTTCGACATCCACCGCTGCCGTCGGATAGCCGATGCGGGCGCCCCGATTCTTCCCTACGACGATTCGAGTGCCATGGCCAACCTGGATCGCATCGCGCGCGACTTCCACGATCGTGTTTCCAGCAATCTGGCCGTCTTCGTTTCGTGGCGATGTGTAGAGCGAGTGCGTCCAGATTCCATTGCCCAGAACGCGCTGCAAGTTGCAGCCGGAGACTTCAAAGTGGCGCGTCCCTTCTTCCAGCAGAATGCCCCCCGAGGCGTTGTTGCGATTCTTCGCGTTCCTCGAACCGCTATCGCTCACCGTGATGCTGTTGATCCGCACCTTATCGGACGCATTAACTAAGATGGCAAAACCTGCGATCTCATGAAACGCCGCGGCCGTAATTTCGAGACCGGAGACATTCTCGGCGAGGATGCCGTTGTCTCGCGTGAACTTCGCGAACGGGATGTTCCACGGCGCGAGACCTTGCGGGGGGTGATGGATGCCCGCGCGGTTGCCGTCGATCGAGAGCCCGGAAATCCTGATGTCATGGCCGCCCGAAATCACAAGCGCAGCGCGCCCGTGGAAGTCTGCGGCAAAGTGGATTTTCACTCCGGCGCCGTCGATCTTCAGGTCGTGAGCCGCTGCCGGAAGCACCAGCTCATTGTGCAGTTCCACGGTCCCCGGCGCTAGCTGAAACGTGCCGGTTTCCTGGCGCGCGGCTTCTTCCAACGGCAAGGTCGCCGCGACTGCCAAATGGGAAAACAGGAAAACCAGACCGGCGGTTCGAAACACTACGCCCATTCTACGGGCTGGCCGGTCCGGCAGGATTCGTAGATTGACTCGACGATTTCAAGCGCGTTGATCCCGTCCTGCGCGGAGACGAGCGGCTGACGGCCGGCTTGGTGAGCTTCGATGAGGTCGCGGAACTGCCGTTCGAACGGGGCGAGCGATATCGCCATCGGGTCCGACGCGCCGGAGGAGGCCGCATCCGACGACATCACCGGCGCTTCGCCTTGAACATCCCAGCGGCTCAGCCGGTCACCCGTGATGATCGCCGAACCCTTCTCGCCATGGATTTCGACTCGCTCCGGATATCCCGGCCACAGCGCCGTCGAGGCCTGAATGACGCCCATCGCTCCGCTCGCGAACTCGAGCGTTGCGTTGACGATATCTTCCGATTCGATCCGATGCACCGCGCCCAGCCGCCACCGTCCATACACGCGCGCAAGCGGACCCGCGAACCAGCGCAGCAGATCCACCTGATGAATGGCCTGATTGATAAGCGCGCCGCCACCCTCGGTTTGCCAGGTTCCTTTAAATGCGCGCGCGTAATAGGACGGCGGCCGATACCATTTCACGTAGGCGTCGCACTGGAGCAAACGGCCAAGACGCTCTTCGTCGAGCGCCGCTTTGAGGAAGATCGAAGCATCATTAAACCGCTGTTGCGAGACGACCCCGAACGTGATCCCCGAGTCGGCGGCCACCTGCGCAATGCGGCGCGCGTCACGCAAATTCGTCGCGATCGGCTTCTGCAGTTGTACCGGTTTGCCAAGCTCCGCGCATACGGAAACGGGCTCCAGACGATAGTCCGGAAACGTGCAGACGTCTACCAGATCCACATCCGCTCTGCGGCAAAGTTCCACCGGATCGCTGTAGTATCGAGCGCTGAACCGCGCAGCGAAAGCCCGGCCGCGGCTCTCGGTCCGATTGGCGCACGCGGAGACCGCACAACCGATGTTTTGCCATGCTTCGGCGTGCTTGGCGGCGATGGCGCCGGTCCCGATGATTCCAATGCGCGGTGTCGTCGTCATACCCGCGTCATTATAATGGGCTTTTAATGAAAAGATCGCTCGCGGGTGTGCTCGGGCTCGCACTCCTGGCATCCAGCTGTTCCAAAAAAGCGGGCCCGGACGTCGCCGCGACCGTCAATAACCGGCCGATTTCCTATTCGGATCTCGATAAGTTCTACAAGCGTCAATTCGTGGTCGATGCCGAATCGGCCGATGAAGATCTGCGCCAGACGCGGCGGCTGGAAGTGCTGCGGACGATGATCGATAACGAAATCATGTTGCAGCGCGCCGAGAAGGAAGGCGTGATGGCGACCGATTCCGAGGTCGACACGAAATTCACCGAGCTGCGCGCGCCCTATACCCAGGAAGAGTTCAATAAGTGGCTGAAGTCGCAGGATATGACCGCGAACGATCTGCGCACGCAGATCCGGCGCGAGTTGAGTTTGCAGAAATTGATCAACCGCGATATCTCCTCGCACATCACGATCAGCGATGCGGATGTAACGGCGTTCTACCAGAAGAACAAATCCAGTTTCAACTTTCCGGAACCGCAGTTGCGGCTGGCGCAGATTGTGGTGACGTCGAAGCAGGACCCCAATGCGCACAACCTCAAGAACGATAAGGCGCAGAACGAGGAACAGGCGCAGAAGAAGATCCAATCGATTGCGGATCGCCTGAAGCAGGGCGAAGACTTCGCCTTAGTCGCGCAGAACTTATCGGAAGATCCGTCTACGGCGCCGAATGGCGGTGACATGGGCTATATGAGTGAATCGGCGTTGGACCGCGCGAGTCCTGATTTGAAGAAGATGATCCTGGCGATGAACCCGGGGCAGCTTTCGGGAATTATTCCCACACCGGACGGGTATCGGATTTTCAAGATGATTTCGAAAGAGCCGGCGGGGCAGCGCGAGTTAAGCGATCCGCGCGTGCAACAGAATGTGCGCAGCTTACTAATGAACCGCAAAGATCAAATGCTGCGCGAGGCTTACGTGGAGATTGCGCGTAGCGAAGCGCATGTGGTGAACTACTTCGCGCAACAGGTGCTGCAAAGAGCGGACGCGCAAAAACATTAGCCACAGATGGACACAGATAAACACAGATAAGAACAAAGTCGCTTTGGTTCTTATCTGTGTTTATCTGTGTTCATCTGTGGCTAAGTGGTTTTGACTTTACTGCTTAGTCGAGAGCGCGCGAACCTGGAACTATTATTTGTCGGAAAACGATGGCAAATTGCTCCTGGGTGGAAAGACGGAATTGGGTATACCGGCCCCGGTTCTACCCGAGCTTGCCCGGGACAAAGATCTCTTTCTAATGGCGCGGGACAGTAGCAGCGTGGTTTTGACTACCCTTGAGGAGCAAACCTATTCGGCGGATGCGCTCGGCTCCTACCGTGGCTCAGTAGGGAATGCGCATTAGGCATTCACCTCCGCTGCCCTCTTCTCCGGCTTGATAGCGGACGCGCAAAAGCATTAGCCACAGATGGACACAGATAAACACAGATACAACCAAAGCGACTTTGATCTTATCCGTGTTTATCTGTGTTCATCTGTGGCTAATTGTTTTTGACTTACTGCTTAGCCGTCGCCGACTCCCGCTCTTTCGTATAAGCATCGACGTTCGTCTTGTCAATCAACGTCACGCCCGTATCCACAAAAGTCGGCAGCGTTGAGAACGAATCTTGCGCCCAGTTCTTATCCAGCGTCTGCGGCTTGTTGTGGTAGAGCGCATCCAGCATCTGCACTCCGTAGAAAGCCATCGTGAACGGTTTCTGGCCAATGGTCGCTGTGATGCCGCCTTTCTGAATGCTCTGTAAGGTACGGTCATCCGCATCCATCGCGATCACGGTCTTGCCCTTCACTTTTTCGCGGTCGAGGACGTCGGCAATCTCCGGGCAGGCCACCGCCTCGAGACAAACGAAGGCATCAATCTTATCGATGGCTTTCTTGTTCACCATGTCCATCGTCGTGTCGAACGCGATGCGCGGATCGCCTTTGATGTCGATGGTCTGCACGATCTTAATTCCGGGATGGCTGGCCAGAACGTCGGTGTAGCCGTGCATGCGCTGATGCAGGTTGGCCTGCTCGGGCATCGTGTAGACGGCGACGTTGCCCTTGTTGCCCAGAGCCTTCACTAAAACCTCACCGCCCATCTCGCCGGCCTTGTAATTGTCGGTGCCGATGAAGAGCAGACGCTTGCTGCCTTCGGCGTCGGAATCCATGGTGATCACAGGAATGCCCTGAGCGATCGCGGCATCGATATCCGGCTGCAGCACCTTGGGATCGCTGACCGAAACCAGAATGCCTGCCGGCTTTTTCGTGAGGGTGTGTTGAAACTCCTCATGCTGCGCTTTGGGATCAAAGTTATCCGGACCGACGAGCTCTGTGCGGATGCCTTTCATCTCAGTGGCTGCTTTTGACAGGCCGGCGAGTGCGGTTTGCCAGTACGGGACCTTGATGTTGGTCGCGACCAGGTAATATTTTTCGTCCGCACTGTGCGCCGGGCTGGCGCAACCAGCAAGGGCGACACTGAGGGCGATGAGGCTGACGGCGGCGGTAACGCTCGGTAGGTTTCGGTTCATGGATTTGTCCACAACGCGGAAGTATATCGCAACGCTGTAAGGCGCGGCTTAAGCTGAAAAGATAGCATTGATGCAAACTGCTTCGCGACACCGCCCAGCCTTCCAGATTTACGCCGCCGCGGTGCTCGTCCTGAATCTCGCGGTGATTTTGTGGGGAGCTCTGGTGCGGGCTACCGGATCCGGCGCGGGGTGCGGAGAGCACTGGCCGCTCTGTAACGGAGTCGTGGTCCCGCAAGCGCCGGCTATAGCCACAATGATCGAGTTTACGCACCGCGTGACGAGCGGGCTCTCTTTGATTGCGGTGCTCGGGCTGTTCGTGTGGTCGCGGCGGCTTCCGCGCAAACATCCGGCGCGCACTGCCTCGGCTTTCGCGCTGCTTTTCGAAGTCATGGAAGCGATCATCGGCGCCGGTCTGGTGTTGCTCGGACAGGTCGGCGTGAACCCGTCGGTGGCGCGCGGATACTCGCTCAGTATTCATCTGGTGAACACGTTGTTCCTGCTGGCTGCTCTGACGATTGCGGTCTGGGCCGGCGGCGGCAGCGGCTTTTCGTGGAACGCGAAGTCCGGCGGGCGCGCGTGGTTCGCGCTGTGCGGACTCGGTTTGCTGCTTCTGGGTATCAGCGGAGCGATCGCGGCACTGGGCGATACGCTGTTTCGGACTGCCTCGCTATCGGCCGGCTTTCATCAGGACTTTGCCGCGGGGGTGCATCCGTTCATCCGCCTGCGCGTGTGGCATCCAGTGATCGCGATTGCCGTCGCCGTCTGCACCGGCCTGCTTTGCTTCATGGCGATCCGAAAGCAACATTCCGAAGGATCGGTTCGAGCAGCCTGGGCGCTCGCCGGAATCATCGTTGTTCAACTCGCCGTGGGTATGATCAATCTCGGATTGCTTGCGCCTGTGCCTCTTCAACTTATTCATCTGTTCTTCGCCGATGCGCTATGGATCGCTTTCGTGGTGCTAGCGGCGGAGTGGTTCGTGGCCGCGCCTGCTTCCGAAACGCGCCCGCTGCCGGAGTTCGCTGAACGCGCATGAAGCAAATCGAAATCTCGCGGCCGGGCGGTCCGGAAGTGCTGGTGCTCGCGGATGGACCCGAGCCGAAGATCGCCGGCGGCGAAGTCTTGATTCGCGTGCGTGCGGCAGGCGTAAACCGCGCCGATTTGATGCAGCGCCAAGGCCACTATCCGCCTCCTCCTGGCGCGTCGCCTCTGCTGGGCATGGAGGTCTCGGGGGAAATCGCAGCGGTAGCCGGTGACGTAAGCACGTGGAAAGTTGGGGATCGCGTGTGCGCGCTTCTGGCCGGCGGGGGTTATGCGGAGTTCGCGGCCGCTCCCGCCCCGCAGTGTTTGCCGCTTCCGGCGAACATCAGCTTCGTTGAAGGCGCCGCGGTTCCCGAAGCGTTCTTCACGGTGTGGACGAACGTGTTCGAACGCGGCCGGCTGCAATCGGGCGAATGGTTCCTGGTACACGGCGGCGCGAGCGGCATCGGAACCACGGCGATTCAATTAGCGAAGAACTTCGGCGCGCCTGTGATTGCGACGGCGGGCACGGACGAAAAGTGCAAGGCTTGTGAAGCGCTCGGAGCGGACGCCGCGATCAACTATCGCGCCGCGGACTTCGTCGCCGAGGCATCGCGCCTGACCGGTGGGAAAGGTGTCGACGTGATCTTGGATATCATCGGCGGTTCGTACACGCCGCGAAATATTGCGGCGCTGGCGGTGGAGGGACGGCTGGTGCAGATCGGGCTTCAGGAGGGCAGCAGTGTTCAGATCGACCTCCGGCCGGTGATGATGCGGCGCTTGACCCTTACGGGCTCGACGCTGCGTGGGCGCACGGTTGCGCAAAAGGGCGACATCGCGCGCGCGTTGCATGAACATGTCTGGCCGCTGCTGGAGAGCGGGCGCGTTCGGCCGGTGATCGATCGCGAGTTTCCATTGGCGGATGCCGCGGCGGCGCATCGCTATTTAGAATCCGGCGAGCACATCGGCAAAGTTGTTTTGAAAGTGAGGGCATGAAGAGACTTCTTGTTTTGATGGGTGCGTCTGCGTTGGCTTACGGGCAACCGCTTGCGCTGATGCCGGTACCCGCGCAAGTCAGTCGCGGCTCGGGCGTGCTGCCAATTGATGCGTCGTTCCAGGCTTCTGTCAGCGGCTATGATGAGCCGCGTCTCGATCGCGCGACGCATCGTCTGGTCGAGCGCCTATCGAAACAGACCGGCATCACCATGCACGAAGTCAAGACGACCAAGCCCACGTTGACGATTTCGTGCGAGCACAAAGGCGAAGCGGTTCAAGCTCTGGGAGAAGACGAAAGCTATCGATTGGTTGTGGATGCGGCGGGCGCTCATCTAAGCGCCGTGCAGCCGCTTGGAGTGCTTCGCGGCATCGAGACATTTCTACAGTTGGTGCAACCCGAAGCCAATGGTTTTGGCGTGCCCGCGGTCTCGATTGAAGATCATCCGCGATTCCCGTGGCGCGGTTTGAGCTACGACGTTGCCCGCCACTTCATGCCCGTCGGCGAGGTCGAACGCACGCTCGACGGAATGGCCGCCGTCAAACTCAATGTCTTCCACTGGCACCTTTCCGACAATCAGGGCTTTCGCATCGAGAGCAAACTCTTCCCGCGCCTGCAGGAGTTCGGTTCGGGCGGCCAGTTCTATACGCAAGAGCAGATTCGGGATGTGATCGCGTATGCGCATGACCGCGGCATTCGCGTGATTCCGGAGTTCGATATTCCGGGGCACGCGACGGCGATCCTGGTGGCGTATCCCGCACTCGCCACGCCGCCGGCTCCCAAGGATGTGGATCACACGTTCGGCGTGCTGGATGCGGTGATGGACCCGACGAATCCGGCGGTGTACACGTTTCTCGATCGTTTCATCGGTGAGATGGCCGCGCTGTTTCCCGACGCTTACTTCCACATCGGCGGCGATGAAGTGAATGGGAAGTTGTGGCGCGAGAGTCCGAAGGTGAAGGCGTTCAAAGCCGCCGAACATTATCAGCCTTCGGCTAAAGACCCGGACAGTAACATTGCGCTCCACGCTTATTTCAATCGCAAACTGGAGCCCATCGTCGCGAAACATGGCAAGCACATGGAAGGTTGGGATGAGATCCTGACGCCGGATTTGCCGAAGTCGATTCTGATTCAATCGTGGCGCGGGCAGAAGTCGCTGGCGGAGGGAGCACGCCAGGGTTATCGCGGGATTCTGTCCGCGGGGTATTATCTCGATCTCGTGGAACATGCCTCCGAGCATTACGCGGTGGATCCGTTAGGGGGCGATGCGGCAAATCTTACGCCGGAACAGCAGGCGCGCATCCTGGGCGGTGAAGCGGCGATGTGGAGCGAGATGGTGACGCCGGAGACGATCGACTCGCGCATCTGGCCGCGGCTCGCGGTGATTGCGGAACGCCTGTGGTCCACGCAAGGCGTGCGCGATGTGCCGGATATGTATCGCCGCATGGATGTGATTAGCGGATGGTTGCAGTGGCTCGGACTCACGCACCGGTCGTGGCAGGATCCGATGCTGGTGCGGCTAGCGGGTGAGCATGATCCGGAGCCGCTGCGGGTCTTAGCCGCATTCGTGGAACCCGTCAAAGGCTATGAACGCGAGAGCTTCGGACCGTACACGACGGAGACGCCGCTGATCGGATTGGTGGATTCCGTGCCGCCCGAGAGCGAAGCCGCGCGGCGCTTCGCGGTGATGGTACACACGGCTCTCACGCAACATACGGGATTCGATTTGGTGCGCGAACAGTTGATCGCGTTGCGTGCGAACCATGCGCAGATGCAGCCGATCTTGAAGGACAACGAACTGTTGAACGGGATCGAGCCGCTTTCGCAAGCCGTATCGGATCTGGCTGCGGCCGGACTGAGCGCGATACAGGCAATCGAGTCGGGTGAGAAGAGCGATGCGCAATGGCGCAAGCAGCAGAGCGACCGGATAACGGAATTGAGCGCGGCGCATGCAGCGGTATTTCCGGCGTTCGGGGGCGCGGTGCAGGAGCTGGTGAATGCGGCGTCACAGTAGGGTTCTATAGCCGGTTCTCTGATAGCCTGAGATGGAGGACTTGCAGCTATGACTGATATCGACTGGTCCGGATGCTCCATCGTGCAAACTGATCCAGAGAAGATGGGCGGCGTTCCCACGCTACGCGCGTGGCGGCTGGCTGCGGATTCCATCGTTGAGAACTATGATGATGGCGTTTCAGAAGAAGAGATCGCCGCAATGTTCGATGTGCCCGTCGCCGACGTGCGCGCTATCTTAGCGTACGCAGAACAGGCGCCGCACATTGCGCGTCCTCTTCGATAAGAACATTCCTGATCAACTCGGCAGGTTCTTGGCGGGGCACGTGGTGGAGTTCGCCGCAAATCTTGGATGGGGAGAACTGAAGAACGGTGTTTTATTGGCAACCGCTGAGTTGCACAAGTTTGACGTCATGATCACAGCTGATCAAAACATCAAATACCAACAGAACCTAACCCGGCGTAAGATCGCTCTCGTCGTTCTAGGCTCGAATCGATGGCCGCTACTCCGCGAACATATCCGAGAAATTCAAGCCGTAGTCGCCGCTTCCCGGACCAACAGCTACAGCTTTATCGAGGTGCCCTTGCCGCCAAAGCCCAAGGTATGACTTGATGCAAATCGATATCATTGCGGTGTGATTTGGGTTGGAGATGGCTCGCTCTCACTGGACGATATCGCGCGGGTTGCATGCGGTAACGAGTCGGCTCAGCTCTC
>NZ_CAJCHS010000327.1 GCF_903970205.1 Nevskia soli
AGCTTGGAAACCGCAGCGACGCGCTCATGCACCGGGCGGCTCTGCCAGTACCGATATTCGTCGGCTTTCATCTCGCCGAAGTCGGTGACCTTGCGGATCGTCTTGTCCATGCGCCAAGTTATAGCATGCTCGCTTCACTTCAGAGCGGAAATCACGGCCGCCGCGATGCCGGCGATCAGGTGTAACGCTCGAGTCGAGGCTTACTCCCAGGACGGCGGATTCCATGGTTGACTGCGGATGGCGATACCTTCTTCGACATCCTTACTAAAACCCGAGTCGAGTGTTAGGTGGGCGACCCGCGCTTCAGCGATGGTGATGCACTCGGACAGCAATCGGGCCTGGGGAAACGGCGAACGAATAAACGCGACTGGAAGACTGTCTTGCTCGACCAGGACCTCGGCGCCTTCCTGGACGTTTGTCAGTACGGCATGAATGCCGCGGGCGAGTTCAGAAGCCGTGCCGTAAGCGTTGGAAGTCAAAGTGGCGACGGGGCGCTCCCTATCATGCGGAGTAATCGATAAAGACCGTCGCACTGTACTTGATAATGAATAACGCTCAAGAGCATGAATAGAGCCCGGCAATTCGTCCCAGGCATCGCTTACGCCCTCGGTCTCCTTTGGCTAAACCTCTATCTTTGCCGGGAGCTGTTCCGCAACATCACCGCGCCGATGGCCTCCATGCACGGGTTCTGGATGGCGCTCGCACGGCTCGGCGGCAACAGCTGGTGGCACGCGAACTGGTGGCCGTATTGGGATTGCGGCATGCCGTTCGAGTTCACCTACGCTCCGCTATTTCCCGCGATGACGGCGCTTTATTCCGCCGTCGTTCACGTCCCACTGCCGTTAGCGTTTAATGGAGCCGCGGCACTGGTCTATTCGCTCGGGCCCGTCACTCTGTTCCTCATGGCCTGGGGTCTGACCCAGCGCCCCGGCTGGAGTTTCATCGCCGCCGCCATCTATTCACTGTTCGTTCCAATGGAAATGCTGCTGCCGGACCGCGGCTTCAGCCGGACCAACATCCTGGACCCACGGCGTCTGTACCTGCTCGGCATCTGGGATGACGCGCCGCACCTCAGCGCACTCGTTCTGTTGCCGCTGGTCATCCTGTCTTTGTCCCTCGCGCTGCGGAAGCGAAAAGCACCCTACTACCTCGCGACCATCGCGCTGATCGCTCTCTCCACGACTGCCAGCGCGTTCGGTCCGGTGATCATCACTCTCGCGGCGTTCTGTCTCTTATCCGCGCTGCCGCGGGATCAGTTCCGGCGCAACCTGACGACTACGGTCGGGATCGGCCTCGCTGCCTACGCGATCAGCTCGCCGTGGCTTTCTCCCTCACTGATGCGCGCCATCCCGCGGGCATCCACCAGCCGGCAGTCGGACCACTGGACGATCGAGTCATTCACGGCGCTCGCGCTCATCGCCGTCGGCTGGGTGCTGCTGCGGAGATATCTGCCCCGTTGGACGCAAAGTTGGCAGCTTCAATTCTTCGCCCTGTTCGCCTTCCTGATGGCCGCGATTCCGTTCATCGCGCTCGACCTGCACCGCCAGTTCGTGCCGCAGCCCGACCGCTACAAGCTCGAGATGGAACTCGCCATGGCGCTCGTGCTGACGTTCAGTCTGCGGGCCTGGATCGACCGCATGCCGGTGTCTCTCCGAGCTGCGCTGCTGTTCCTCTTTCTGGCGCTGTGCGGCGAGCAGATTGTCCATATCCGCCTGCAGGCCAAAGACTGGTTCCACCCTGCGGATTTAACCCCGACCATCGAATACCGCGCCGCGAAGTGGGCCGCGGCGAACCTTGCCGGACAGCGCGTGATGATGCCCGGCTCGATGGCGCAATGGGCCGATGCCTTCGCCGACATTCCGCAATTCAGCGGCGAGTCCTGGACCATGGCGCCGTATCCCGTCCAGCAGCGCGCCGAGGCTGCGGTGTACAACGGCGCCGACGACCCCGCTCAGGACGCGCGCGTTTCCCTCGCCTGGCTTCAGGCATTCGGAGTGAGCGCGATCACGATGGCCGGACCGCAAAGTCCGGAATTCTGGAAACCGTACGCGCATCCCGCCAAATTCGAAGGCATGCTGCCGGTGCTTTGGCGGGAACAGGATACGACGATCTATGAGGTTCCGGCGCGCAGCCATTCACTCGCGCACGTCGTTCCGAGCGCCGCGCTCGTCAACAAGGCCCCCAAAGCGCGCGGGGAAACGGGCGAAATTGACCGGTACGTGGCCGCGCTCAATGACCCATCGCTGCCCGACGCTTCGTTCCGCTGGGACGGCAGCAATCGCGCGGAGATCGCAGCGACACTCCGGCCGGGTCAAGCGATCTCGGTGCAGGTTTCCTATCATCCCGGATGGCATGCCACGGCAAACGGGAAGAGGACAATGGTCCGCCCCGACGGCTTAGGTCTGATTTCACTGCGGCCGGATTGCGATGGCCGCTGCGACGTCGTTCTAACCTACAACGGCGGTTGGGAATTATCTATGTGTCGCGCGATCAGCTTTATTGGCATCCTGCTGCTGCTGGGTTGGATCCCGATGACACGGCTGCTGCGACGAGAGCGACGGGGTCTGGCCGCCCTAAACCGCCGCCTATGACCGCATTCTCGTTGTTTCAATTGTGATAACATCCCGTCCGGGAGCAATCAAAGCACGTGAGAGTCTACGAATCGAAGAATATTCGTAACGTGGGAATCGTTGGGCACGGGCACTGCGGCAAGACCTCCTTAGCATCCGCGCTCATTTACACCGCCGGCGCATCCAGCCGCCTGCTGCGAGTCGATGAAGGCAACACCGTCACCGATTTCGATGAGGAAGAAGTTCAGAGGAAGTTCACCATCTCCTCCGCGCTGGCGGCCATCGAGTGGAACGGGATGAAGATCAACCTGATCGATACGCCCGGCTATAACATTTTTCTGAACGACACGCGGTCCGCGCTGGTCGCAGCCGATGGAGCGATCATTGTGGTCGATGCCGGCGCCGGCGTCGAAGTGCAGACCGAAAAGGTGTGGAACTTCGCGTCCGACTATAGCCAGTCGCGGGCGTTCGTTGTGAATCGCCTCGACCGCGAACGCGCCAGTTTCTCGCGCGCGCTCGACAGCATTCACGCGCGATTTGGGCGCACCGCCGTTCCGATCCACATCCCGATCGGGTCCGAAAAGAAGTTCACCGGGATCGTCGATCTGATTCGCATGAAGGCGTATACCTATACTCCCGGCGGAAACGGGAAGGGCGTCGAAGGGCCGATCCCCGCCGATTGCGAGGAGCAGGCGAAGACGGGTCATGAAGAGCTGGTCGAGATCATCGCCGAAGGCAACGACCAACTCATGGAAGAGTTCTTTGAGAAAGGAACGCTTCCGATCGAGCACATGGTCGATGGGCTCGACGCCGCCGTTCGAGAAGGCCGCATCTTCCCCGTGCTGTGTGCGTCGGCATTTCACAACATCGGTACGGATCTGCTGCTCACCTTTATGGAGGAAGCTTTCCCGGCGCCGGACGAGCGCAAGACGGTCACCGGGACCGTGAACGGGCAGCCGGTGCAACGCTGCGTTTCCAGCCGCGAGATGCCCTCAGCCTTCGTTTTCAAGACCGTTACCGATCCGTTCGCCGGGCGCGTGAACTTCTTTAAGGTCTGGTCGGGGTCCGTTCGCAATGACCAGCATCTGACCAATGTTCGAACCGGGACCGATGAAAAGATCGCCCACCTCGGCGTGCCGTTAGGGAAGACGATCGTACCGGTAAACGAACTGAACGCCGGCGACATCGGCTGCGTAGCGAAACTGCGCGACACCTTGACCGGCGATAGCCTTTCCGATAAGCATTCCCTCATCGCTTACAAAGAGGTAAAACTGCCCGAGCCGTCCATCGCGTTTGCGATTGAAGCCAAGTCGCGCCAGGACGAGGATCGGATCGGCCAGGCCATGCACCGGCTGCTCGAAGAAGACCCGTCTTTGCGCTTCTATCGCGATCCGCAGACACGCGACTTTCTGATCGGCGGGACAGGTCAGCAGCATGTCGAGATCGTAGCCAGCCGCTTACGGAAACGTTTTCATGTCGATGTCGCATTGAAAGCGCCCAAGATCCCTTACCGCGAAACCATCCGCGGAACCGCCGATGTGCAAGGCCGTCACAAGAAGCAGACCGGCGGCCATGGCCAGTTCGGCGACTGCTGGATCCGCATCGCGCCGCTGCCCCGCGGAGAGCGGTTCCAGTTCATCAACAACATCTTCGGCGGATCGATTCCCAAAAACTATATTCCAGCCGTGGAAAAAGGTTTAATCGAAGCGGCGGAAAAAGGTTTCCTCGCCGGCTATCCGATGGTCGATTTCAAAGTCGAACTCTACGACGGTTCTTACCACGATGTCGACTCGTCGGAACTGGCCTTTAAGCTCGCCGCGCGAAAAGCTTTCAAAGCGGCGATGCAAACCGCGAAACCGAGTTTGCTCGAGCCCGTGATGAATGTCGAAATTCAAGCGCCTGTCGAGTTTGCCGGCGATTTAATGGGCGATCTGAATAGCCGGCGCGGACGAATCTCCGGGATGGACGCGAGCGGCGGAACGCAGTTCATTCGCGCGCAGGTCCCGATGGCGGAAATGCTGAATTATCAGAGCGACCTGACGGCTATGACGCAAGGACGCGCGTCATTTACGATGGAGTTCGATCACTACGATTACGTACCGGCGCTGCAAGCTGATAAGATTGTGGCCGCTGCACGGGCAGCCCGAGGAGAAGAGGTCGAAGAGGAAGAGTAATTCAATTGCAATACGGACGTGTCAAATTGACACGATCGCGTGACAGAATTCCTACCCGTTGGTGTATAATTTTAGGTAATCGCGCACGAAAAGTACTAAGTAGTTGCAGCCAAGCACTGATCCCGCAGCTTCAGGCGGCACATTTTCAACTCTCAGGAGCTTAGATGGTTTTTCGTAAACGTTCTACATCCGCGGTTGTCTGTTCAATCCTTCTTGCCGGTACACCTCTCCCAATATTTCCCCAGCAATCCAATCTCCAACTCGCCCTCTTCCCCAAAGCAATCGCGAATTTAGAAGCAAATACGTCGGATAGCGATGCAGAGACCTATCTCTCATCCATGGCCAGGCGCCCGTCTCCCTTCCAGCCCACTGCGTCAGATTTACTGATCGGGAAGGCCGAGGAGAGGTTCGAGAGTGGAAAACTTGCCTACCAGTCGCAGGACACGAACAAAGCACGCACCGAGTTCGATGCCGCGGTCGATCTGATGCTGCAAGCGTCGACCGAACCGACGGATCGCCGGCTTTACGAGTCGAAACTCGAACAGATGGTCGATTCGATTCACCGCTACGATCTGGCGGGACTCGGAGCCGGCATACCGGATGACAATGTGGCCCAGTTCGAGAAAGCCCCCCTCGATGACATCCTGCAGATGACTTTCCCGGTCGATCCGCAAATCAAGACCAAAGTTACCGCCGAATTGAAATCCACCGCTTCCGATCTTCCCCTTACGACCAACGATGTCGTTTTGGGATACATCAACTACTTTTCGGGACGCGGCCGCCGGACGATCATTGCCGGTTTGGAACGTGCCGCGCGCTACCAACCGATGATTTCGCGGATTCTTGCCGAAGAAGGCGTTCCCCAGGAACTGATTCATCTGGCGCAAGCGGAATCGGGTTTCCTGCCGCGTGCGGTCTCGAATCGCGCCGCCGTGGGGATGTGGCAGTTTGTTCAGTTCCGGGGGCGCGAGTATGGCTTGAACCAGACGAGCCTGACGGACGATCGCCTGGATCCGGAGAAGGCGACCCGCGCCGCCGCGCGCCACCTGCATGACCTCTATAACAAGTTTGGCGACTGGTACCTGGCCATCGCCGCGTATAACTGCGGCCCGAATGCGATCGAGCGCGCCGTGGAACGTACCGGCTACGCGGATTATTGGGAGCTGCGCGCGCGTCATGTCATCCCGCAGGAAACTTCGAACTATGTGCCGATCATCCTGGCGATGACGATCATGACCAAGAACGCTGCGGAGTACGGACTGAGCGACTACAATCCGGAACCGGCACTGGAATACGACACGATCCGGGTAACATCCAACACGCATTTGGCCCTTGTCGGCGATTTGACCGATACGCCGGTATCGCAGCTGCTCGATCTGAATCCGGCCTTGATCAAGAGCGTCGCCCCCGCGGATTACGAGTTGCATATTCCCAAAGGCACGGGCGATCAGTTGCAGGCTTCGCTGAATCTTTTCCCGGAGACCGCGCGCGCATCCTGGCGCATGCATCGCGTGCAATCGGGCGAAACACTGTCGGCGATCGCCCATGAATATGCAACTCCGGTGGCCAGCATCGAGAGCGCAAACCGCATTGCTCCGGAGGGTCCGCGTGCGGGAGACCGGCTGATCATACCCGCTTCCTATAGCATCGCGGCGCACAGCACTTCGAGTCGATCCGCTTCAGCGCGATCCGCTTCTGCGCGATCCATGCTGCGCCGGGCCATCCCGCATCGCGCGCTCGCCCGGGGCCGTTCCACCTCGCACTCGGTTGCCATGAGCGCCGTTGCCCATCGCACGACCGTACGGCGCCACGCCTGAGCGCAAATCATTTTCCCCCAACCATTTCCTCCAGCTGAGCGGATCGTCTTCACGAGATCCGCTCTTTTTTTTGCGCCTTGTGATAAAGTCCGATTTGCGCATCACGCAAATGCTTGCCAACGCCGAAAAAACAGGTATGCTATTGATAACTCTGCCGGGAACAGGAGGGCTCAAAATTGTTTGAAATCTGGAATCTCGCTTCGCGCGAAGAAGATGAGATGGAGGACTTCCAGGGCTATGACGAGGAAGCCTCGGAAGAAGATGACGCCGAGTTGGACGATCTCGATGATGACGACGACGATGATGATGACGAGGACGAAGTAGAGGAGGACGAGGAGGTGGAATCAAAGGCTCCTTCGCACGCTGCCAAGCGCAGCAGTCGGCCTTCTACCGCGGACGGCAGCCATCATGCCGAGGCGGCGCCGGAACTGGAGAAATCCACGAAAAGCGACGACGCGATCAGCGACACGCCGGACCGCAAGCCGGCCGCAAGCGCTGAATCGAGCGAAGGGACGACCACTCCCTCAGCCACGAAGACCGCGCCCGCGTCGAAGAAGGCTGCTCCGAAGACGGCTGCGCCTGCGACGAAGAAGGCTGCCGTTAAGAAAGCGGCTCCTGCGGTAAAGACGGCGGCTCCCGCGGTAAAGAAGGCGGCTCCGGCGGTAAAGAAGGCGGCTACGAAGAAGGTTGCTGTCAAAGCCCCGGCGCCCGCGGTCAAAAAAGCCGCTCCGAAGAAGGCTGCCGCTGTCAAGAAGACGGCCGTGAAAAAGGCTGCCCCGAAGAAGGCCGCCGCTGTGAAGAAGACCGCCGTGAAAAAAGCAGCTCCCGCGAAAACCGCTGTGAAAAAGGCTGCGCCGAAGGCCGCTCCGAAGAAAGCCGCCCCGAAGAAAGCCGCTCCCAAAAAAGCGGCTCCAAAAAAGGCTGCTCCGAAAAAGGCCGCGAGCAAGAAGGGCCGCTAAGGCCGGCGACCGGTCATGCTGCGAAACCGTCTCGCGGCATGACCGTTCAGCTGCGTTCGGCCGATCCCCGTCACCGTCCGTTGCCGATCACAGTCCGGCATTTCTCGAACAGCTGGAGCAGCGCGTCCGCATATTCCTCCGGCGTCCGCGATCCGGGTTTGCCCTGGAATCCCGCGCCGGAAGAGAACCCCTTTCCGTACCCGGTCTGCACCGCGATAAACTTCATCAGCTCCAGCGCCACTTCGTCCTTGCTGCGCCCTGGAGTCGGCGCCGGCTCCGGCGTCTTCTCTATTTGCTCTTCCGCACTCTGCTTATCAGCCATTTGCCCATCCTCTCCATCTCACCCACCCGTCAGTGTAACGAAGCCGTTGGCGTCCGAATTGCTCCCGTTCCAACGGAGCCCCAATATGAGATCTGAAGCGCTAGAAGACCTGTTTGTGCATGAACTGGAAGAGCTGTACGACGCCGAGAAGCAAATCTACAAAGGTTTGACAGTGATGGCAAAGAAGGCTGCGGACTCGGACCTGAAGTCGGCCTTCTCCACTCACCAGAAGCAGACCAAGGATCACATTCGCCGCCTGGAGCAGTCGTTCAAAGCACTAAACGAGGACGCGCGCCGCGGTAGCGCACCCGGCATTCACGGCCTGATTAAACAGGCAAATGAATCGATCTCGCGCGGTCACGATCCGTCCGTTACCGACGCGGCATTGATCACCTCGGCACAAAAGATCGAGCATTACGAAATGGCTGCCTACGGATGCCTTCGAACGCATGCGGGAATCCTCGGCTACAAACAGATCGAGGAACTGATGAGCACGACGCTCAAAGAAGAAGAGGAAGCGGATAAACTGCTGACCGGGATCGCGGAGAATTCGGTGAATCCCCACGCGGCGGCTGCGCCTTACGCCCAGGCCCGTACCGGAAAACGCCACGATGGCGCAGGTGATTCCAATGGCGGCAAGATCTCATTGGGCACGATGGCGATCGGGCTGGCGATCGGGGGAGCGCTCTCGCTCCTGCTCAAATCGCCCGGCAATCCGCCGCGGCCGCAGACGCCGTACCCGACGCGCTACTAGTGGTCTTGATTCTGGGATCCGGCTACACGGGAAAGCGTGTGGCTGCGAACCTGGCCCGTTCTGGCTGCGACGTCGTCACCACGAACCGGAACGCAGATGCGCCTGCGTTGCGGTTCGACCTGGACGATCCCGCTTCGCTCTCAACGATCGCCTCCCGGATCACGCCGGAGACGCGCGTGCTCTACTCGATCCCCGCAGTCTCGCTTCAGGTAATGAGGGTGTTGGAACGAGCCAAACGCCTGGTGTATCTCTCGACCACCGGCGTCTACGGGTCGCACGTCTTCGTTGATGCCGGGACCCCGGTCGATGAAGGCCACGCCCGTGTAGTGTCAGAGCATCTCATTCAAACGCACCCATCCGCGCTGATCTTGCGTCCTGCGGCGATCTACGGTCCCGGCCGCGGAATCCAAGTCTCAATAGCTGCAGGGACATTCAGACTGGCCGGCGACGGCAGCAATTCCGTGAGCCGGATCCACGTCGACGACCTCGCCGCTCATTGTGTCGCCGCCTTGTTCTCCGAGGTGACGGGCGCGTATCCCGTCGCGGACGATGAGCCTTGCGAATCGCGTGAGATCGCTGCCTTTTGTGCGGCGCTGCTCAACGTGCCGATGCCGGATCGCGCGGATCCTCAAGAGCTCCATCCGACGCGCCAGGCGAACCGGCGGGTTGACGGCCGGGAAATCCGCCGGCTGCTGGGCATTGAACTGAAGTACCCAAGCTACCGCGTGGGCATTCCAGCCAGTACGGATCGAGCTTTCTGAATATCGGCTGTGAGCTTCTGCAGGATGCGGTCGGCCACATCCGCGCTCGCGCTCTTCAGCTTGGCCCCGCCGCTCTCCTGGGTGGCGGACCAGATCACGTCGCCCTCCGTGTTCACGAGCCGGACCGAGAGCGCGGCTTCGTGCCGTCGTTCGACACTAGAGCTTTGCTCGTTTTCACCGGCATTGAGCCCGCTCGATGTCGAGTCGCTCGAACGATCGTAGCGGCTTGACTGGCTCGTGGCCTTGCTGCCCCTCAGGCCAATACTGAGGTTGTCGCTCGAATGGTGCTGCTCAACGAAGATCTGGTCATCGGCCGAGCCGCGCAGCACGGCATCGGCATGCGCCGCGTTCTCCGTAACCGTGACCAGTCCCGAATTCGCCAGACTAGCCGCGACCATGTCGTGAAGCATGATGGCCTGCATGCTGGAGCCCAGGCTCTCGATGTAGATCCGCTTGATCGTCCCCAGCGTCTGGCCTGGAGGATCGGCGCGCCCAAGCGCGGCAGCCGAGAGCAGCGTTGCTGAGAGGATGACCGCGAGCTTCATCCCTTGCCCGAATGGCGCGCCTCATCATCCTGGTATTCCACCTTGCGGCCCGTGCGCGCTTCGAGGCCAACCAGAAGCATCCGGATGTCCCGCTGCTCCACCCGGAACACAGCGGCCTGCTGGTGACCCGTGACGTCCGCGTAGCCGATGGTCAGGAAGTGGGTTCGCTTCTTCGAGAGCAGCATGAGCGGAGAAATGAGGACGGCTTCCGCTACCCGCCGTTCGACCTTCTCGCCGTATTCGAGAACGTTGACTGTGGAGTACGGAATCCGAAGGGTTGCGCCCTTCGATTCCAGGACGAGGTCGTCCTCATTCTCCAGTTGGATCGTGACTTCAGATTTCTGAGTGAGCGAGGCGCCGGTACCGCCCACATAGTGGACCCGCGCGCCGATTGCATCCGCCTTGAGCCAAGGCAGTAGCACAAAGCCCGCCGTCGCCGCGGCGAACAGCATGATGTGCCGGAACATAACTGAGCTCAGTCTAAGGGCGCGTCGGTTGTTCCGTCTATGACTCTTAAGTGATAGCGCCTAGGCTCCGGGTCGAACAGCCCGTGGTTAATAACCGCTCCTGAATCTACTGGAAAGGGACCGTACAGCCCCGCTCCGAGCCCGACCGAAAGGGAGGGTCCTCCGCTGTAGCCGCGTTGACCCTCTCGAGGCGTCTTGAGACTTCTTCCACGGGCCGCTAAGCGTTGCGCTTCAGCTGGCCGCAGGCAGCGAAGATGTCGAGTCCGCGCGGTTTGCGCAGGAAGCACGGCATGGCGCGCTTCACGATCGCCTGGAAGCTCTCGACCCGCTCCGGCGCCGGCGTATCGAAGGGAATGCCCGGTCCCGGGTTCAATGCGATCAGATTCACTTTCGCGTTCAACTGTGCCAGCAGACGCACTACGCGTCGTGCATCCGCATCCGAATCGTTTACGCCTTTCAGCAACACATATTCGAATGTCAGCTTCTCCCACGGGCGCAGCGGATAGGCGCGGCACGCCTCGATCAGATCGGCCAGGTGCCACTTGCGCGTGATCGGCATCAGTTGCTGCCGCTGTTCTTCGGTGGACGCGTTGAGCGAGATGGCCAGCTTCGGTCGCACGGCCGCCGCGCCGAGTTCGGCAATCTTCGGAATGATTCCGGACGTGGACAGCGTGATGCGCCGCTCCGTCAGGCCCACGCCCTGCGGGTCGCAAAGAATGCGCGTCGCCTTAAGTACGTTGGCAAGGTTCAGCAGAGGCTCGCCCATCCCCATCATGACGATATTCAACGGCTGCGCGTTCTTGAGGAGGGCATGCTCGCGCGCAATGAACAAAACCTGCCCGACAATCTCGCCCGCGGTCAGATTGCGCTCAAGGCCCATCAGCGCCGTCATGCAGAATTTGCAATCGACCGGACATCCGACCTGGCTGGAGATGCAAACGGTATCCCGAGACTCTTCCGGCATCAGGACCGTCTCGATGGTGCGGCCGTCGGAAAGTCGCAACAAATACCTTCGCGTGCCATCGACCGAGTCGTAGCGCCGTTCAACGGCCGGCAACCCAACACCGTGTTCTACGGCGAGCTCGGTGCGGAGAACGCTCGGCAGTGTCGAGATCTGGACGAGATCGTCAACCTTCTGCCGGTAAAGAGCCGTGTAAATCTGCTTTGCCCGGAAGCGGGATTGGCTGGGTCCCAGCGCCTGTTCCAGATCGCTAAGTTCCATGCCTACAAGCGGTTGCACGAATAGTTCGAGTTTACCATGGTACCCGCGGTCCTAGGCGACAGAACACCTCACGGTAAGATATTAGGTATGTCGAGAAGGCGGTTATGGCGAGTTCCCCGTTAGTAATTCGTGACATTGAGGTCACGAATCTGCGCAATGGCGTGCGCGTCATCACCGAGCAGATGCTGCACGTTCGCTCGGTTTCGGTGGGCGTATGGATCGGTTCAGGCTCTCGCACCGAGACGCCCGAGCAGAACGGCGTCTCGCATTTTATCGAGCACATGCTGTTCAAGGGCACGGCGTCGCGCTCGGCGGAAGACATCGCGCGTTCGGTGGATTCGATCGGCGGCAACCTGGACGCGTTCACCGCCAAAGAGCTCGTTTGTTACAACACCAAGGTCTTGGACGAGCATCTGCCGCTCGCCTTCGATGTGCTGAGCGATCTGGTGCTGCATCCTCTGTTCCGTGACGAGGACATCGCCAAAGAAAAAGGCGTGATCCTCGAAGAGCTGAAGATGGAAGTCGACAACCCGGACTACCTGGTCCACGAGTTGTTCTCGTCCAATTTCTGGCGGGACCATCCGCTCGGTAAGCCTATTCTGGGCACGCGGGATACGGTCAAGGCGTTCAACCGGCCGATGATCTGGGATTACTACCGCACGGCGTATTCTCCGGCCAACCTGCTGATTACGGCCGCCGGCAATTTGAAGCATGAACGTCTGGTGAACCTCGCGCGCGAGTCGTTTGAGAATCTGGAGCCGGTGATGGGCCCGCCCCCGCAGCCTGCGCCGGTGACCCACGCCCGCATTACGCTTCGCAATAAACGCGAACTGGAGCAGGTCCATCTGTGCATGGGCGTTCCGTGTTATTCCGTTTCGCACGAGCAGCGTTTTGCCTGCTATGTGCTGAATAATCTGTTGGGCGGCGGCATGAGCTCGCGGCTGTTCCAAAATATTCGGGAGCGCCAAGGGCTCGCGTATTCGGTCTTTTCCGACCTCAACCCGTATCGCGACACCGGCTGCCTGTCGGTGTACGCCGGAACGTCTCTGGAAAGCGCCCGCAAGGTGGTGGATTCGGTGCTGCGCGAGTTCCGCAGCCTCAAGGAAGATCCCATCCCCGCGGACGAGCTTCGCCGCGCTAAGGATCATTTAAAGGGGTCGCTCATGCTAAGTCTCGAATCGACATCCAGCCGCATGTCGAATCTAGCCAGGCAGGAGATGTACTTCCAGCGCTTCTTTACTCTGGATGAGTTGGTGGACCGGATCGAATCCGTCACCGCCTCAGAGGTTCAGGCTATCGCGCAGACGTTTTTCCATCAGAAATACATCGCGCTAACGATCCTGGGCAATCTTGAGGATCTGAAGATTACGCGCGATGAACTAGTCTGCTAAGGCGGGACGACTCCCGATTTTCTCCAAGAAAATCGTTTTAATTTCGTGCACTATATCGAGTTTTATCCCCGATACTTTCGGTAATTGTTTGCGCTGAATTCAAATGAATAACCTCCGAGTTTCGGGTGACGCAATCATCCAGCCGAAGCGAGCGAACGCTCAGCCAAAAGCGGCCGCTAAGGAGCTGAAACTGTGGGGTTTAGAGAGAAACGTTAGCTAGAGAGAAAAGCGGCAGGAGAATGTGGCTAATGACTTCGTAGATATGAATAATCGGTCCTTGTCCCATTGATTGTGTGAGTACGCGACGGACTTGAATCCGTCAAACCTTTCTTATAATTTTGTTGTAATAACTTCCTTCAAAATGTGTGAATTATAGTTGTAATTTCTTAAAAAATACATATGCTTTAGTGAGAAATATTCCAGTTTAATCCGTGGCGCACGCCAGAATTATGCGGATCGATAACACCGGGTAGGCGCGAATTCATTTGGCGTCACCCTATTTCCGCGTATTTCCGAGATCGTGTGCCCGGGCGAGGGCGGCGTTCCCGTGTATGATGCACATCATGCGATCCCTTGTATGGTTGGCGCGGATTGGATTGTTCTCGGGCGTGACGTTGTTTATTCAGGGGTTTATTCAGGCGTTCGCTCAGGCGCCGGCCGTGAATACCGGCGGAACCGTAGACGCTGCCAGCTTCACGCAACCTGTCGCGCCCGGTTCGCTGATTTCGATTTTCGGTTCCAATCTCGCGGTTTCAACGCAGGTTGCGCCATCGGTTCCGCTGCCTTTGACGCTCGGCGGCGCATCCGTGACGGTCAACAATGTGCCCGCTTATTTGGTTTACGTCTCGCCGCTGCAGATCAACGCGCAGCTTCCGTGGGAAACACCGACGGGCGGCGCCGTCAACGTGGTTGTCACCGTAAACGGCGTTGCATCCGCTCCGCAGCCCGTCAGCGTGGCGGAGTTTGCGCCCGCGTTGTATGAAGTTGGAGGGCAGGCGCTTGCCGCTAACTTGAACGGCACGCCGGTATCTTCGCAGCCCGTGACACCGGGCGATACGCTCGTCCTGTACGCCAGCGGGCTCGGGTATGTGTCTCCGCCGGGTGTGGACGGCAACAACTCGCTTGACCTGCTTCGATCCGCGATGACGGTGCCGGCCGTCACCATCGGCGGCATCCCGGCGCGGGTCGAATTCGCTGGTCTGTCGCCGCAGTTCGTAGGCGTGTATCAGCTCAATGTCGTCGCGCCGCCGGGTCTGGCGCCCTCTGCAGCCGCTCCCGTTTCCATCCAAACCGGGGGAGCCTCTTCGACCGTGACGACGGCGATTGCGGTTGGAGCCGGGTGGCCGCAATGGAGCCAGAACTCCGGGCACGATAGCTCGTTGGGAGTCCCCGGCCAGAGTCTGACCAGCATTCTGGTGAACATCGTCTACGATCCGCTTGTATCGACCGAACAGTCGGAGGGCTACGGCGACCTTACGGTCCATTACCAGGTTCCCCTGGTCGATGGCGGCGATGTCTACATGGAGTTCAAGTCGGGCACGTACTCGACGACGACTTACTCAACGGTCAACTGGGGCGAAAACAAGTTTACGTGGCAGGGAAATCAGCTTACGCCCGTCTGGACCTACACCAGCGATTGGAAACCGCCGGGATCGCAAAACGACTTCTGGGAGCCTGTGTTTCATCCGGCGCTGGCGAATGACTCCGTCTATTTGCCGGGCGCGAGCGGCAGCCTGATCCAGTTGCGCAAAGACACGGGTGCGGTGATCCAGCGAATCGCGCCATTCGGAACCGACCCGAATACTTACGAAACGGGTCCCCTCGCAGTGGATGTGCAGGGCAACCTTTACTACAACGTCATCCAAGTGGTCGTAAATCCATCCAGCGGATTCTATGCGACGGATTCTCTAGGATCGTGGCTTGTGCAGGTAACGCCGACCGGCGCATTCTCGATGGCCAGTTATCCGTCGATCACCTCTCCGGACGCGCCGTCGCCAACCAGCCTGTGTCTCACGACCTTCTCGGACGCGCAGCTGCCGTGGCCGCCGAGTCCCACTGCCGTTCCGCCGTCCTCACCGTGCGGCTCGCAGCGCACAGGTATGAACATAGCTCCGGCGATCGGGCCGGATGGAACGATCTATAGCGTCACCACCGCGCACTTCAATGGGTCTTACGGCTACTTAGTGGCGTTAAACCCGGATCTGTCGCGCAAGTGGGTAGCGAGCCTGGCGAACCGATTCGACGATGGATGCGGCGTAGCGGTGAGTGCCGGGGGGTGGCTGCCTCCGAATGGTCAGCCCGGCGGATGCAACGCCGGAGCGCCGCTGGGCGTAGATCCTTCGACGAACCAACCCGGTTCGGGGTACGTAAACGACAGCTCGTCGGCATCGCCCACGGTCGCGCCGGACGGCTCTGTACTCTATGGAGCCTACTCGCGCTATAACTATGCGCAAGGACATATGATGCACTTCGATGCCTCGGGTAACTATCTGCAGGCTTACGGGTTCGGATGGGATATCACGCCGGGAATCTACGTCTCCGGCTCGAACTGGTCCGCTGTGATCAAGGAAAACCACTACAACTATGTAGGATCGTACTGCAATGACGCTGCCTACTGTCCGGTGGATCGCGACGCAACCAATCCCGCATCGCCGGAGGCCTACTATATTACGCAGCTGAGTCCGGCAATGACGGCTCAGTGGCAATTCCAGAACACCAATACCGAGAGCTGCTCGCGGAATGCGGATGGATCACTTACCTGTACATCGACCAATCCAAATGGTTTCGAATGGTGCGTGAACGCGCCGGCGATTGACAGTAACGGGGTTGTGTACGCGAATAGTGAGGATGGGAATTTGTATGCGATCGGGCAAGGCGGAGGGATGTTGGCGAAGATCTTCCAGCAACTCGCGCTCGGGGCGGCTTATACGCCGGCTTCTATTGGTGGAGATGGGCGCATTTATACGCAGAATGATGGGCATTTGTTTGTGGTGGGTAATTAGCTCTACTTTGACAACCGCTCCGTCACCGTCGCGGCTCTGTAACATACTCATGTTACTGAGCCGAGCGCCACCCGCGGGTGCCGAGAGAAGTCTCGACGGCACGGAAGAGTCCGTGCGCCATCGGGCACCCGCAGGCTGGAACCCCTTTTCATCCTTGGTTGTAAACCGAACGGGTCATGCCGAACTAAGTAAGTGTTCGGTATCGGTCGGGAGCGGTTTTCACGCCCGCATCATGCGCGCAATCAGCATAGCGATCTCCAGCGCCTGCTCGTAGTTCAACCTCGGATCCACCTCCGACTTATAAGCCCGCTTCAAATCCGCCGGAACTAAGTTTCGCGCGCCGCCGAGACACTCCGTCACATCCTCGCCCGTAAGCTCGATATGCACCCCGCCCAGAAAGCCGCCGCAATCGCGATGAATCGCAAACGCAGAGTTCAGTTCCGACTGAATATCATCGAAGTGCCGGGTCTTCGTGCCATCCGGCGTCATCTGCGTGTTGCCATGCATCGGATCGCAGCACCAAAGCACCGTCTTCCCGCTCTTCCGCACAGTCTCTATTAACGGCGGCAGGCAATCGGCAATCTTGCGGCTTCCGAAGCGGTGAATCAGGGTCAGTCTTCCAGGCTCGTTGGCCGGATGCAGCGTATCCAGTAACTCGCTCAACACCTCAGGCTTCAAAGACGGCCCGATCTTCAGCGCGATCGGGTTACTAATGCCGCGAAAGTACTCGACATGCGCGCCGCCGCGATCGAGAGTGCGCATCCCGACCCACGGGAAATGCGTCGATAGGTTGTACCACTCCGTCCGCCGCGGCACCTGTCTTGTCTGCGCTTCCTCATAATAAAGATGCAGCGCTTCATGGCTGGTGAAGAAATCGACCCACTTCATCTCCACCGCGCTGACGCCAAGAATCGCTTCCATGAAATGGAGCGATCCCGTGACCCGCTGCGCAATCGCGTGATACTCTTCCGACAACTCCGAATGACGGGCAAAAGCCAGATCCCAGTTCTCGGGATGATGTAAGTCGGCGAATCCACCCTTGACCAGCGCGCGAATAAAGTTCAACGTCAGGGCGGCCCGTTGATAGGCATTCACCATCAACCGCGGATCGGGATTGCGTTCCTCGGGAGTAAATCCGGGCTTATTCACCATCTCCCCGCGATAGCTCGGCAGGGTCACGCCGTCGCGCGTTTCGGTATCTTCCGAGCGGGGTTTCGCGAACTGGCCGGCAATCCGCCCGACGCGGATAACGGGCTTCCGGCCGCCATCCACTAAGATCACGCTCATCTGCAGCAGGATCTTGAGCTTGCTCGCGATATGGTCGCCGGTACACTCATCGAATCGCTCCGCGCAATCGCCGCCCTGCAATAAAAAGCGCTCGCCGCGCGCCGCTTCCGCCAGTTGCGTTTTCAGCGCTTCGATTTCCCACGAAGTCACCAGGGGCGGGAAGGCCTTTAGCTCGGCAACCGCTCGCGCGAGCTCAGCTTCGGATGGATACGTGACGAGCTGCGCGGCGTCCTTCGATCGCCACGAGCCAGGAAACCACTTTTGCATTCACTCCTATTGTGGAACGGGCGGGGTTGGCGGAATCGGCGCGGGAAGTACAGCGGGCAGCGTTGAAGGCTCCTTCACCTGTCCGGAGCGCGCCTCAGTGATGTTGACGTGGTTCGCCAGCAACGTGCGCCCGGTCGCCTGATCGAGACCGATTTGCGCACTGCTATAGCTCACTTCCGCTGCGATCTCGGTTGAAACAGCGGCGGCGAGATCTCGTTGTTGCGAGATCACGTTGTAGGGCGTCGATGCGCCCAGTTTGAAGCGCTTCTGCTCCGCATCCAGAAGCTGCTCCTCCAGCTTGTGATTGGCGATCGCCGCCTGATAGCGCGCGCGAGCCTGACGTAGAGCGACCACCGCATTCAATACGTCGACCTCGGCCTGCTTGAAGTCTTTGGCGGCGCCGAGTTGTTGCTGCCGCAGGCTTAACTGATCGATCCCGTAATCCGCCTGCGCGGCCTGATTCCGGAACGTGGCGGAGAAGTACGCGCCCGCCGTGTCGGTAGGGAAGTTGCGGCGAAATACCTGGCCGAGAGCCGTCGTCAACCCGCCGACGAAGTAGGGATTGGCCGTGCTGACCTGGCCTTCGAAGTTCACCACGTGAGGCACGCCCGCCGTACCTGCCTGACTCTCGCCGCCGAAGGCCACGAGGGTTGGCAGAATCCCGTTTTTCGTGCCGATCGCGGACGTGTCGGACGCAAGGATCGCATTCTTCTCCGCCTGCAGATCGGCGCGGCCGAGCAATGCGCTTTCGATCAGGGTTTTCATCGGCGGAAGGTCATCATGATCCGGAATGACGATATGGTCGAGCGGAACAATGCGGGCGCCGGCCACTACCGGATCGCCCACACCGTTGCGGCTAATCAGGCTCTTCAGGGTTACTTCATCTTGCACCAGACCCGACGTCGAGTTCACCAGATCCTGTTCGCTCGCAGCCAGCTGCGATTGCGCGGTCGTCACATCGAGTTCCGCGAGCGTGCCGAGTTCGAGGCGCTCCTGATTCTCTTTTAGAAATTGCTGCGATGCCTCGAGCGCACTTTGGCGGGAACGAATGGACTCGTAGTCCGCCACCAGCGCATAGTATGCGTCCAGCACACTAACCACAACCCCGGTCACCTGAGTGCGGAAATTCAGATCGGACGTGCGGAAGTTGATCTTATTCACGTTGATGGTTCGTTCCCCAACGGCAGTGCCGAATCCGTTGAGCAGGTTGAGCTGAAATTGCACGGCAAGAGTAGGCGCCTGGGTTGGATTCAATACGTCGGTGGGCGAGTTCTCGTTCAAGTAATGGTTGTTGTAGGAAACGGTTACACTGCCGCCGATGAGAAACCCTTGGGTGTAAGTACCCGAATACGCGCGCGCGTTATCGATCAGGCTGATCGTTTGGCTCAGAAGCGAGTCGGGCTGCAACGTATCGCGGTGACTGAAGGTCGTACTTTCCTGAATAACGGGATCGAGAGTTTGCGTTTGTGGGCCGATCTGGGCCACGGACGAGTTCCCGCCGGCTCGGGTTACGCCGTTGCCGCTGGGCACGCTCACGCCGGCGGCCGCTTCACTGCCCAGTACGCCTTGACCGGACGCGACGGAACTCGCCTGGGTCGCGTTACTCGGAACGCCGGGCAGCGCGCCGCCCGCTTCCGAGCGTTCCACCGTCCACGCCTGGACGATGGGACTATAGCGCGCGACTTCAATGTCGATGTTGTTTTCGAGCGCAAGCGAGATGGCATCCTGAAGGCTCAGATACATGTTGCCGCCCCGGATCAGGTCACGAACACGGGGCGAGTTGTTCATGCGGATCGGCGGCACCGCCGGCGCCAGATAAGGCCGCCACAGCCAAGGCGCTTTCGGTTCCTCGGGGTGAATCGCCGGGTCCTGATACATCTGTTCTTCAATCTTCTTATCCATCTGCGCCCAACTGAGCGAAGCCGGCCAGAAGACGCACAAAGCGAGGGCGACGGCGCGCTGAAACTTCAGACTCAGCATGTTATCGCCCCTCTCCTGTAACCGGTTGCGCCTCATGCACCGGAAGGCTGGTGACCCTTCCGGTCAATGCTTCCGAGATCGAGATGTGATTCACATCCAAAGTTGTGCCGAGCGCCTGATCGAGCGCGATCTGCGCATGGCTGTAATTCGCCATGGCCTGGCCCTCGGAATTTTGCGAGGCCGCCAGATCGCGCTGATCCTGCACCACCTGAAACGCGGTCGCCGCGCCCAGGCCATACTTCTTCTGGTCCGCATCGAACGTCTGCTGCGACAATACCCGCGCCTTTACCGACGCGTCGTAACGGACGCGCGCCTGCTGCAAACCGATCACGGCATTTTGGACGTCGACCCGAACCTGATTGATCGTCTTCTGCAAACTGAGTTCGTTCTGGCGGATCTCCAGCAGACTCGAAACATAGTCGGATTGCGCCGCGCGGTTACGCAGAGGAATGTTCAATGAGAACCCGGCCGAATAGTTAGGGAAGTTACGGCGCGCGATCTGCGCCAGTAAGTTGCCGTCGCCGCCCACGAAGTAGGGAAGCACCACGCCCTGCTCAATCGCAAACGACGTCAGCGTGCCGCTCAGGGCGTTATTGGTTAGTTCCGCAAACACCTGCAGGGTAGGTTTCAGCGAGTTCTTGATGCCCACCAGATTGAGCTGATTACTATCCAGATTGATGCGGCTCGATTGAATTTCCACGCGGTTGCTCAAAGCTTCCGCCACAAGGTCGTTCACCGGGCGCACTTCATCTACTTTGGGAATCACGATGTGATCGAGCGGCACCACGTGGACGTCGGCGAGTTCCGCAGTGGAGATTCCCGACCGGCTGAGCGCGTTCTTGAGAACGGTTTCCTGCTGCGCGAGGTTGGTTTGAGATATCGTCAGATCCTGACGCGCCGCGTACAACTGCGATTCGGCGCGCGTTACCTCGATCTCGGCGAGCGAGCCGAGTTCCACCTGTTTGCGATTATTCTCCAGTAAGTCCTCAGCCGTCTTTACTTCCTGGTCGCGCGCGGCGACATCTTCCGTGAAGCTGACTAAGTCCCAATAGAGATTCAGGACCGCGGATACGGTGGTGATTACCTGCTGCTTGAACTGCAGGTTGGTCACCTTCAGGTTGTTTTTCTGAACCCGAATATTGCGGCCGTTCACCGCCGAGCCGAAGCCGTAGAGAAGGTTCTGAGTTACCTGAAGATCGAGGTCGCCCGAGGTGAACGGGTTGATCGCGTAGAAAGGGCTGTTGATCTTGTTGTAATTCTGGGCGTAGGTTACCTGCAGCGTTGTGCCCGGCAGAAAGTTCTGCTGATACACCGCCTGGTAGGCATGGGAATCGATCACCAGCGCGGTGGTGCCGGTGACGACCGTGTTGCTCTGCGGCGAAGTGATGTGTTGATACTGGCCAACGAAGCTGAAGGTTGGATCAAGCGTCGGGATAGTCGGCCCGAGCTGGGTGACGATCCCGCCGCCGGCGCTCAAGCCGCTGACCGATGCCGTTGCCAAACCGCTGGGGTTCAGGCTGACGCCCGTGAGGCTGACGCTGGTGGGTCCCGCGGCAACTCCGGCTCCCACTGTACGTAGATAGGTACCCGCTTGAGCGCGACGCAGCACTTCGTTCGCGAGCAACGGATTGTAGCGCTGGACTTCGATATCGATATTGTTTTCGATTGCCAGCGCGACCACATCCTGAGCGGTGAGGTAAAGGTTGCCCGCGCGGATCAACGGCCCAAGCCGCGAAGAGTTACTCAGGTTCACGGGCGGCACATAGCGGGTCTGATACGGGTGCGTGAGCCACCCCAAACCGCCCTGCTGCGGGTCAATGCGGACGGCGGTCTGCGCGGACGCTGGATTTGCGAATAGCAGGCAGGCCAGCAAGCTCGTATATATGCCCCGGCAACTCGCGGCGCTGTGGAATCGAAATCTCATCTATTTACGTAACGGTGTTCAGCTGGTTTGGGTTCGGAAAAACTTCCTTGATACCATACTCCACCGTAGTCGAACGCTGAGCTGGGGTTGAAGCGGGTTTTACGTGCAGTGTTACGTGCAGTGTTACGCTCAGCGTTTCGTGCTCCTTTCGTTTTTTCGAATCGTTGTGGTTGCGGCACTCCTGTGCGCGCGCCTTCACGCGATTGATATCAATTCGCTGAAGCCTCAAGGGTACGTGAGCGATTTTGCCGGAGTGGTGGATGCCGAAAGCCGCGCCGCGATCGAACGCTATGGCACGGCCTTGCAACAAGCGACCGGAGCGCAGATTTCGCTGGTGACCATCAAGAGCCTCGATGGTGAGCCGCTCGAAGACTTCAGCATCGATCTGTTCCGCCATTTCGGGGTCGGCCGGAAGGGCACGGACAACGGCGTCCAACTGCTGCTGGTGACGGACGAACACCGGAGCCGCATCGAGGTAGGAAATGGATTGGAGCCGGTGCTTCCGGATGGTCTTGACGGACAGATTCTGCTGGACATGCGTCCTGAACTTAAGGCCGGGCATTACGGGCAGGCCTTGCTCACGGCCGCGGAGCGTATCGGCAGCACCATCGCGCAGGCCCAGGGCAAACAGGTGAACGTGCCCGGGCCGCCGCTGCCCTCGCACCCGGTCGACGATTCCGAGCACAGTTCCGGATTTCCGTGGGGACTCGCAATTTTCATCGTTTTCCTGGTGTTGTCGTTCATCGGCCGGGGCCGACGCGGTGGCGGCGGAGGATTTTGGACCGGGATGCTCCTGGGCAATCTGCTGGGCGGCGGTTGGGGGCGCGGGGGAGGGTTCGGCGGATCGAGCGATAACAACTCCTCTTCCGGAGGCTTTGGCGGATTCGGCGGGGGTGACGCCGGGGGCGGCGGAGCATCGAGCTCGTGGTGATACCTTCATCACTGGTTTAAAATTCATGTTCATGAGCCCGAAGGGCGCCGGAAATGGATGAACGCGCGCGCGAACAACTCCTCGCCAAGCTTTGCAATCGCGCCAAGACTTCCTTCGGCGACGACCTCCGGTCCGTGGTTCTCTACGGATCGGCAGCTCAACCCAGCGAGCACGATCCCGGCTTCTCCGACATCAATGTTCTTTGTGTGGTGCGCGCGATCGATCCGGCTCTCCTGAGTCGCGCCCAAAGTTTCTTCGAGTGGTGCGCCTCGCATCAGGTTTCCGCGCCGCTGCTGCTGGCCGAAAGCGAAATCGAGGGGGCCAGCCGCTGCTTCGCCATTGAGTTCCGCGATATGGAACATCGCCGCCGGATTCTGTTTGGCGCGGATCTCTTCGCCTCGACCCACGTTGAGGAGGCGGCTTACCGCGCGCAAGTCGAATATGAGCTTCGCGCCAAGCTGTTCCGCTTGCGGCAGCGAATTGCCGCTGCTTTCGCCGACAAGGAACTGCTCTCGCGTTTGCTGCTCGATTCCGTTACGACGTTCTGCGTGCTGTTTCGTCACGCTCTTTTGGCGGCCGGCGTTGAACGGGCATCCGAACCGCAGCTGGACCGCAGAACCGTCCTCAACCTCGCGGAACGGCACTTTGGAATCAGCGCGCACGTTTTCCAGAGGTTGCTCGACGCGCGCCGGAGCAGAATCAAGCGATCCGTGATTTGCAACACTGATCTGATTGCCGATTACCTCAAAGAAATTGACATCGTCATCAATGCGACCGCCCGGCGAGCCGGCTCGGCAAGCGCCTCAGGCGCGATAGGAGAAGCATGAAAGCTGGTCTGGTGGTACTCATCATCGTCGCGGTCGTCATTTTGGGAGTGGGCGGCAAGTTCGTGAGTGTTCGGAACGATCTCGCTCAGAAGCGCGAGGCGATCCATGCCGATTGGGCGCAGATCGACGCGGATCTACAGCGCCGCGCGGACTTGATCCCCAATCTCGTCGGCACCGTGAAGGCGTACGCCAAGGAGGAAACCACGGTGGTGGACGAAGTGTCGAAAGCGCGCGCGGCCCTGCTTGGCGCGGGTTCTCCCGACGACAAGATCGCAGCCAATAACCGGCTCGACAACGCGCTCGGGCGGCTGCTCGTCATCACTGAAAATTACCCGAACCTCAAGGCCAATCAGAACTTTCAGAGCCTGCAATTCCAGCTCGAGGGCACGGAAAACCGTATTCTGCAATCGCGGCGCGTTTACAATAAAGCGGTTCAGGATTACAATACCGAACTGCAACTGTTCCCGCAGAACATCGTAGCGTCGATGTCCGGGTTCCAGCCGGACAACGCGTATTTCAAGACGGATGTGGGCGCCCGAACGGCCCCCAAAGTATCAGACGACCAGAAGTTCTAAGAACGACTCGAAACAAATAATGAGTACACCGGTTTTCGCGAATTACATCGCCGGCGAGTGGATCGATTCAGGCAAGTACATCGAGAATCGAAACCCGGCAAATACGGAAGAGATCGTTGGGCTGCATCCCCGCGGGGACGCTGCGGAGATGGCGCGCGCGATAGAAGCGGCTTCGAGCGCGTATGCCGGGTGGGCGTCGATGCCGGGTCCGGCGCGCGGCGCGATCCTTTACAAGACCGCTGAAATTCTGGAGCACGAGCTCGATCAACTCGGCGCGGAAATGACGCGCGAAGAAGGCAAGACGCTTCCCGAAGCCAAGGGCGAAGTGAAGCGCGCCATCAACATCTTTCGCTACTACGCAGGCGAAGGGTCGCGCGCGGGCGGCATCCTGACGCCTTCCGAACGCGACCGCGTCCACACCTTCGCGATTCGCAAGCCGCTCGGTGTCGTGGGACTGATCACGCCGTGGAATTTTCCGATCGCGATACCGGCCTGGAAACTTGCGCCCGCATTGATCTGCGGCAACACCGTCGTGCTGAAGCCGGCATCCGTTTCGCCGCTGAGTTCCTGGCGCATTGTGGAAGCCCTGCACATGGCGGGTGTTCCGAAAGGCGTGGTCAATTTCATCACCGGGTCGGGCGGGGAACTTGGGCGCGCGATGGTGGACGCCAAACCGGTCAAGGCCATCTCGTTCACGGGCTCCAACGACGTCGGAAATTGGATCCATACGGAAGCATCGAAGCGCCGCATTCGCATTCAACTGGAAATGGGCGGGAAGAATCCGACGATCGTTCTGGCCGATGCCGATTTCAATTCCGCGATCGAGAACACGGTAAACGCGGCGTTCTTTTCGACCGGCCAAAAGTGTACGGCGACGAGCCGCGTGATCGTAGAAGACGCGATCTACGACAAGTTCCTGTCCGCCCTCATCGAGCGCACGAAGAAGCTGAAAGTCGGCAACGGGCTCGAAGCCGGAATCGATATCGGACCGTGCGTCGATCAGGGGCAGATGGATACCGTGCTGAAGTACATCGATATCGGCAGGCAGGAAGCCGGTGAGCCGCGCTGCGGCGGTCATCCTCTGAGCGATGGCGCGTTTGCGAAGGGCTACTTCGTCGAACCGACGATCTTTGCCGGCGTGACCGAAGACATGCGGATCGCGCAGGAGGAGATTTTCGGTCCGGTGCTGGCGGTGATGCGTGCTAAGGATTTCGAAGACGCGATGCGCATCGCCAACGCGA
>NZ_CAJCHS010000328.1 GCF_903970205.1 Nevskia soli
AACGTGACGAAAGGCGAGGTCATTGCGCGACTGGATAAAGATCAGCTGCTGCGGCAGCGCGATCGCGAAGTTGCCACGCTGGCTGAAGATGAGGCGCAGTTGGCGCAATCGCGCACTTCGCTCGAGATGCAAACCGAGTCCACGTCGGCGGATCTCGATAGCCGGAAAGCCGACCTTACCAGCTACCAATCCAAATTGGACGAACTGAAAGCCGGATCGCGGCCCCAGGAGCTTGCCGAAGCCGCCGCATCCACCGCAGCCGCTGAAGCCGAATACCAGCGGGCGAAGAGCGACTGGGAGCGTTCGCAACAACTCCATAAAGACGACGACATCTCCACGTCGCAGTATGAGCAATCGAAGAAAGCTTTCGATAGTGCCCAAGCCAATCTCGATCAGGCGCGCCAGCACGAAGCGCTGTTGAAAGAAGGCTCGCGCAAAGAAGACCTCGATCAGGCGCAGGCGCAGGTGATTCACGCCAAGGCGAATGTGCGGGGTGGAGAAGCGAATGTGTTGAACGTGAAACGGAGCCAGGAGGACATCGCCGCGAAAGAAGCGGAGATCGACCGCGAGAAAGCGCAGATTGCTTTGATCGACTCGCAGTTGGCGGATACGACTGCGATCTCACCCATCAACGGCGTTGTGCTCGTCAAGAGTACGGATGTCGGCGAAGTGATCGCCCCCGGAACTTCAGTCGTCACGGTTGGCGACCTGGACCATCCATGGCTGCGCGCTTACATCAAGGAACCGGATCTGTCGCGAGTGAAGATCGGAGCTCACGTGACGGTGCGGACCGACGCGGCGGCGGGGAAAACATTCAACGGCAGGGTCGCGTTTATCTCATCCGAAGCGGAGTTCACGCCGAAGCAGATCCAGACCACCGAAGAGCGCGTGAAGCTGGTATACCGCATCAAGATCGATATCGATAATCCGCAGCATGAGTTAAAAGCGAACATGCCGGCGGATGCGGATATCGACGTGGCGAAGTAGCGCCGCCAATGGACGCCCCCATTATTGAAACCCGCGAGCTGACGCGCCGGTTCGACGCACTCGTTGCAGTCGACCGGCTGAATCTTAGCGTCAGCCAGGGCGAAATCTTCGGGCTTGTCGGTCCCGACGGCGCCGGCAAGACAACGACCCTGCGCATGCTGTGCGGGCTGATGAATCCGACATCCGGATCTGCCACGGTCGCCGGCCACGATGTCGTGAAGCACATGGAGCTGGTGAAGGACGAGATCGGCTACATGGCGCAGCGCTTCGGTCTGTATCAGGACCTGACCGTTGCCGAGAACATGCAGTTCTACGCGGACCTGTTTGGCGTCTCGAAAGCGGTGCGCGATGAACTGAGTCCGGGGCTGTTGCGAATGACGCGCATGGATCCGTTTCAGGGCCGGCAGGCGGGCCGGCTTTCGGGGGGCATGAAGCAGAAACTGGCGCTGATGTGTACGCTGTTGCATCGGCCGAAGATTCTCTTCCTCGACGAGCCGACGAACGGCGTAGATCCCGTATCGCGCCGCGAATTCTGGGCGATTCTTTATCAACTGGTGGAAGAAGGCGTCACCGTATTCGTGACGACGGCGTATTTGGACGAAGCGGAGCGCTGCAACCGCGTCGGTCTGATGAATCGCGGCAAACTGATTCGCTGCGAGTCCCCGGAATCGTTGAAGAACGACATGGTCGAGACTTGTTACGAAGTTACCGCCCCGGACACGCGCGGCTTGCGCGAGAACCTGCATCGCGATGAGCGCGTGTTGAGCGTGGAACCCTTCGGCGTCGCGCTGCATGTGTTTCTGAAGGAAGGCGTGGCGGCCGATTTGCTGCGCGATCCGGCCGTTGGAAGCGACTACAAGATCATCACCCCGTCGGTCGAAGACGTGTTCATCGCCATGATCCATAAGACGGAACAGGAAGCGGGGAGGGTGAATTAGCGATGGCGGTATTCAACAGCGCGCTCCCGGTGGAAGTCGAAAACCTGACCAAGGTCTTCGGCAAATTTGTCGCGGTCGACCACATCACTTTCCATGTCAAGAAGGGCGAAATCTTCGGATTTCTGGGACCGAACGGCGCGGGTAAGTCGACGGCCATCCGCATCCTGCTGGGCTTGTTGACGCCCGACTCGGGAACGGCGATTGTCGGCGGGATCGATGTGGCCAAAGATCCCGAAGCCATCCGCAAGAACCTTGGCTATGTGTCGCAGAAGTTCTCGCTGTATAACGATTTGACCGTTGCCGAGAATATCGATTTCTTCAGCGGTATTTACGGCGTGCCCAAAGAGAGGCGGCCGGCGCGTAAGGCGTACGCGCTGAAAATGGCGGCGCTGGAAGAACGCGCCAACACGATGACCGCTCTGCTGCCCGGTGGCTGGAAGCAGCGCCTGGCGCTCGGCTGCGCCATCATTCATGAGCCGGCAATTCTATTTCTCGACGAGCCGACTTCCGGGGTCGACCCGATCGCGCGGCGCGACTTCTGGGATCTGATTTACCAGCTTTCCGGCGCGGGACAAACGGTTTTCGTTACCACGCACTACATGGAAGAAGCGGAGTACTGCCACCGGCTGGCGCTAATGCATGCGGGCAAGATTATCGCGATGGGCGTCCCGGCCGATTTGAAGCGCGACATGTATTCGCACCGCCTGTTGCAGATCGAGACTTCGGCGCTGGTTCCCACCATGAAGCTGCTCGCCGGCGAGCCGGGCGTCCTTGAGGTTGCCGTGTTCGGCGCCGGGTTGCACGTAACGGTGACCGACATGGGCGCCACGGTCGACCGCATTCGGCAAAAGATCACTTCGAACGGCATCGACATCCACAAGATGGATTCGATTCCGCCGTCGATGGAGGATCTGTTTGTGTCGCTGATCGAAAACGAGGAGCGCAAAAAAGCATGAACTTCCGGCGCGTGCGGGCGGTCATCCGCAAAGAGATCAAACATATTCTGCGCGATCCGCGCAGTCTGCTGATGGCTCTGGCGGAGCCGATGCTCATGCTGATGCTGTTCGGCTACGCGCTGACGCTGGATGTCGATCGTATTCCCACGTTGATTTACGACCAGGACAATTCGGCCCAAAGCCGCGAACTGATCCAGAAGTTCGCCAGCTCCCGGTTTTTCGAGATTGAAGGCTATCCGCGCGACTACGCCACGATCGAGAAGGGGATCAATCGCAATAAGATCTTCATGGGCGTGGTGATCCCGGCCCGATACGGCGAGAACATAGCCGGCGACCAGAACGAAAGCGTGCAGATCTTAATTGATGGGAGCGATTCCAACACCGCCTCGATTGCGCTTGGCTATGTGAACTCGGTCGTACGCACTTACTCGCTCCAGGTACGAAACGCCGCGCAGAACCAACACGCAGGCTTCCAGGTCAATGTGCCCATCGACGCGCAGATGCGCATCTGGTACAACGCGACGCTGGAGTCGAAGAACTATGTAATTCCGGGATTGATCGCGGTTATGCTGATGCTGATCTCAGCGCTGCTTACTTCGCTTACCATCGCTCGAGAGTGGGAAATGGGGACCATGGAACAGCTGATGTCGACACCCGTCCGTCCCGCGGAATTGGTGCTGGGTAAGATGTCGGCTTACTTCCTTGTGGGTGCGATCGATACGGTGATCGCGGTAGTCGTGGGGCTTTTCCTCTTTCAGGTGCCTTTCCGCGGGAGCTTTCTGCTGCTGGCCGCGACTTCGTGTATCTTCCTATTCGGCGCTCTATGTTGGGGGATCTTACTCTCGGCAATCACGAAGCAGCAGTTACTGGCTTACCAGTTAGGAATCGTAACTTCGTTTCTACCATCGTTTCTGCTTTCCGGATTTCTCTACGCGATCGAGAACATGCCGTGGTGGATTCAAGTCCTGACGCACTTTGTGCCGGCGCGATACTTCGTGACCATCTTGAAAGGAATCTTCCTGCGCGGCGTCGGGCTGCAAGTCTTATGGGTGGATTGCGCGTTTCTGATTGGTTTCAGCCTTCTTGTCTTTGTACTTGCAACTCTAAAGCTGCGGCAAAAGCTCGCCTGAGGAATTTATGTGGGAACGCATTGTACAAATCATCCGCAAAGAGTTCTACCAGGTTCTTCGCAACCGGCGCATGCGGACGGCGCTGTTTATTCCGCCGCTGGTCCAACTGATCATCTTCGGATACGCGGTGAACCTGGACGTTGACAACGTTAGTACTGCGATCATGGACCAGGACGGTACGCCCATGAGCCGCGAACTCGTCGATCATTTCCGCGGATCGGGACGCTTCAACATTACTCACATCGCGACCAGCGAGAGCGACATCGCGAACCTGATGGATGGCGGCAAAGTTCTCTGTGTCGTGCGGGTGTTGCCGGGCTTCGAGCGTAATGTTTCCCGCGGGAACGAGGCCGGGGTCCAGGTGCTGATCGATGGAACCAATTCGAACACCGCTTCGCTGATCTCGAACTACGCGAATGAGATCGTGGCGAATTTCGACCAGACTCTGGTGCAGCAAGCGCAACAGCGGCGGCTGATGACGGTTTCACCCGGCACGGTAAGTATGAAGAGTTCAACGATTGAGCCGCGTGCGCGAGTCTGGTTCAATGCCGACTTAGCGAGCCGCAATTACTACGTCCCCGGTGTGATGGCGAATCTGATTATGGTCGTGACAGTCATGCTTACGGCGATGGCCATTGTCCGCGAGAAAGAGATCGGGACGATGGAGCAATTGATGGTGACGCCGATCCGGCCGCTGGAGCTGATGATTGGTAAGACGCTTCCGTTTGCCTTAGTCGGACTCATCGACGTGACTTTGGTAACTACAGTCGCGCTGCTCTGGTTCCGCGTACCGTTCCGCGGCAGCTTCTTGTTTCTGCTAACTTGCTCGGCGTTCTTTCTGCTGACAAGTTTGGGGACGGGTCTATTCATCTCGACCATCTCGCGGACGCAGCAGCAGGCGGTGATGTCGAGCTTCTTCTTTGCGACGCCGACGTTCATGCTAAGCGGATTCTCGTTTCCGATTCGTAACATGCCGATAGCCGTGCAGTATCTGACTTACCTGAACCCGCTGCGATACTTCGTGGA
>NZ_CAJCHS010000329.1 GCF_903970205.1 Nevskia soli
TTCCGCCGTCACAAAGTCAAGCTTCCAAAACCGCATCGCCGTCCGATGCCTTTACCATCGGCGCATCCGACGTTCTGTTGATTCACGTGATGCATGAACCGGAGCTCACGGGCAAATACGATGTTGGGCCGGACGGCATGATTTCAATGACGCTGGCCGGTCCGGTGAAAGCCGCGGGATTGACCGGCGTGCAGCTCGCCGATGCGATCCGGGACAAATTGAAGGACACCATTCGCAATCCCGAAGTCAGCGTTCAGGTAACTCAGGTCAACAGCCGGAAGTTCATTTTGCAGGGCGAAGTCCGCCGGCCCGGCGCCTACGCGCTGATCACTCCCATGACGGTTCTCGAAGCGCTGTCGTTAGGCCAGGGTTTCACCGACTGGGCCAATACCAAAAAGATCTACGTGCTGCGGAGAGGCGAGCGCCTGAACTTTAACTACAAGGACGTAAGCCATGGCAAACACATGGATGAAAACATCATGGTCGAGAACGGCGATCAGATCTTTGTTCCCTAGGCGGATGACACCATGCTGACACCCGAAGTTTATTCGACCATTCAACGCCGGCCCATGGATTTGAGCGACTACATCGACGTCGCGCGACGCCATCGCGGGTGGATCTTCGGACCTCTTTTCGCGGGAGTCGTCATCGCCAGCGTCGTGGCGTTCATGCTGCCGAACACCTACGTGTCCAGCGCGGAGCTGCGCATCACTCCGGCGCAGATATCGGAGAATATTCTCCCGTCGGTTCTGAATCAGCAAATGTCGGAGCGGATCAGCGAGATGCAGCAGGATATTCTAAGCCGCACGAGCCTGGCGGAGATTATCCAGCGGCCCGCGCTGGATCTCTATAAGCGCGAACGTGACCGCGAACCGCTCGACGACATCATCGAAAAAATGCGCAACAAGGATGTTCAGATTCACATGGTTGCGGTGCCGAATTCGCAAGGGCGGACGGGAGGTTCGGCATTCACGGTATCTTTCGCGTATCCCGACCGCTACAAGGCTAAGGCCGTGGTCGACGCCCTGCTGAACCGGTTCATGGATTCGAACGATTCCCAGCAAAAGGTGGCTGGATCGATTACCACGGAATTTCTGAGCGATGAAGTGCAGCGCGCCAAAGCCGACGTCGACCGTCTGAACGCGCAGCTTACACAGTTCCGGACGAAAAATGTCGGGCGGCTTCCGGAAGAACTGCAGGTAAACGCGCAGGCGCTCACCTCGCTGCAGCAACAGCGGACCTCGATGGATGAGGCGCTCAATCGCGATGCACAGGAGAAGATGGTGCTCGAAGGACGTCTCGACACGCTACATTCGCAGCGCGAGACTTTGACGACGCTCGCGCAGCAGGGCGCCGACGACCCGGCGACTACTGAGCAGAGCGATCGCCTGCGCGATCTGAACACCACCATCTCGCACGCGGAAACTCAGCTGGCGGAGCTGCGTGAGAAATACACGGATTCGCATCCCGACGTCGTCAGTGCGCAGGCGATGCTGGCAAGCCTGAAGAAGCAGCGCGATCAGATGGAGCGCGACGATGCCAAACAGGCTTCAGCGCCGGCTAAGGGCAAAGCGGGTGGTCATCAGAGCGCCGCGACCGTGGCCGCCGTCAGCAACCTGCAGGCCCAGGAAGATCAGGTGAAGAGCCAGTTGAAGGCTCTGGATCTGGACCGCCAGAATCGCGCCAAGGAAATGGCGAGTCTGGATGGTGAGATTGCGCAATTTCGAGGGCGGCTCGAGTCCGGCCCGGCCAATGAACAGCAGTATGCGCAGTTGGTCAGCGATCAGGTGCAGGTCAACCAGCATTATCAGGACCTGTTGAAAAAACAGGGTCTCGCGGAAGAGAATCAGCAGGCGCAGAGCCGCAAGGCCGGCGAAAATCTGGAAGTGCTCGATCCGGCATCGCTCCCGGTGGCGCCCACCGCCCCCAACCGCTGGTTGATCGTTGGGATCGGATTTGCGCTCGGCGGCGTGATCGGATTGGGACTCGCGGCGTTGCGCGAAATCAAAGACACGTCTCTGAAGAATCTGAAAGACGTGCGCGCGTACACGCAGCTGCCGATCCTGGGGAGCATCCCGCTGCTCGAGAACGATCTACTGGTTCAAAGGCGGCGGCGAATCAGCTTCCTATCCTGGACCGCGGCGGTGCTGCTGGGAGTCGTCGCTATCGGCGCCTCGATGTTCTACCACTTTTACGTCACCAAGAGTTAACTGAAGTGAGACTAAAGAGCTTATGAGCCGAGTACATGATGCACTGCGCAGGGCGGAACAGCTGGGAATCAGCCCGGTGGCGAATCGACCAGAGCTCCACGGGCGGTCCGGAGATGTCCCGTCGGGGCTGGCCAACGATGTCGTTTTGAGTGGCGAGCGCCTGACCGCGCTCCTCGATGACCAACTGGAAGGCGTGCTCGATCGCGTGGAAGAGATCCCCTACTCGCCCGCCGAAGAAGCGCATCTGATCAGCCTGGAATCGCCCGCCGAGATGCCCGGTGAAGAGTTTCGGAGTTTGCGGACCCGCCTCAACCACCTGCAGACCATGCAGAAGCTGCACACGATTGTGGTCACCAGCGCCTCACCGGCGGAAGGCAAAACGTTTACCGCGTTCAATCTGGCGCTCACCCAGGCGCAGCTATCGGAAAACCCGGTGTTGATGGCCGATCTCGATTTGCGCCGTCCTTCGGTCCACCGCCATCTGCAACTGGATCGCGGCTTGGGATTCTCGGACTACATCCAGGGCAATGCGCCGCTCGAAAAGTGTTTACGCAAGCTGCGCGGCACGTCGCTGTATCTGATGACCGCCGGTTCACCGGTCAAGAATCCGCTGGAAATTTTGGGTGCGCAGGAAACTAAGGTCACCATCGAGCAGCGCTTGCCTCGTCTGTTTAACTGGGCGATTCTGGATTCGCCGCCACTCCTGTTTTCGGCCGATGCCAACCTTCTAGCGACGCTAACCGATGGGACGCTGATCGTCGTTCGTGTAGGCGCGACGACTTACGACAACATCGTGCGCGCCATGCAGACGCTGTGCGAGAACAATGTGCTCGGGATCGTGGTGAACGGCGCGCGGGCCCAGGAACTCTACAGTAAGTTCACGTATTACTACTCCAAAACAGACTGACGGGCATCCAATCCAATATGCGATGTGACGCGGTCCTGGTGGTCTCCTTCGGCGGCCCGGAGGCCGAGGCTGATGTTCTCCCGTTTCTGGAAAACGTTCTACGCGGCCGGAATGTACCGCGCCAGCGCATGCTGGAAGTCGCCGAGCATTATTACCATTTCGGCGGGAAAAGTCCGATTAACGATCAGAACCGGTTGCTAATCGCAAAATTGCGCGAAGAACTCGCGTCGAATGGGCCGAATATTCCGGTTTATTGGGGAAATCGCAACTGGCATCCGCTATTGACGGACACCGTCGCGCAGATGACGAAAGATGGCGTCCGCAACGCCCTGGCGTTTGTCACTTCGGCTTATAGCTCGTATTCAGGCTGCCGCCAATACCGGGAAGATATCGAGCGGGCGCGGCAGGCCGCCGGACCGGACGCGCCGCAGATCGCGAAGCTGCGCGCGTTTTTCAACCATCCGGGATTTATAGAGCCGATGACGGAAAATCTGCGTGCCGCAATGGCCGGCATGTCGGAGCCCCTCGTCATCTTCACCGCGCACAGCATCCCGACCGCGACGGCCCGTACCAGCCGGTATGCCGAGCAAATCGAAGAAGCTTCACGCCTTGTAGCGGAAGGCGCCGGCGCGGCCGACTGGCAACTGGCGTGGCAGAGCCGTAGCGGACCCCCCGGCCAGCCCTGGCTTGAGCCGGATATCGGAGATGTCCTGCGGACCACGACCGCGCGTGAAGTGGTGGTAGCCCCGATCGGCTTCGTCTCCGATCACATGGAGGTCCTCTACGATCTCGACGAAGAAGCGCGCGCCATCGCCGATGAGCGTGGAATCGTTATGCAACGCGCGGCAACGGTGGGAGCCCATCCACGCTTCGTAACGATGATTCGCGAGCTCGTCGTTGAGCGGATAAACGCCGAACGGATCAACGCTGAACGGATCAACGCCGAGCGCGTCAACGCCGAGCGCGTCAACGAAGGAGTTCCGCGCCTCGCGCTGGGCCGTTTCGGCGCGAACCCCGATGTTTGTCCGATCGATTGCTGCCCCGCTCCAGTCAGAATCCAGACGAGGGAAATACCCCCCGCGTAATGCCGAGGTAGCCCGGGAGAGTTCGTGTGGTCCTCTAACACACCGTTCCCGGAGGTATTTTGGTTCTGGATCGATGGGTGGCCGCGCTTTTCGCGCCGCTCGCCCTATGGGTATTGCTGAACGCCTTCGACGATGTCGTCATCGACGTCGCGAGCCTGATCGCGTACTTGCGATCCCGCCGCGACAAGATGCCCGGCGCCGCCGAATTGAAGGCCGTTCCGGAACGCCGCATGGCCATCTTCGTCCCCCTTTGGAAAGAATTCCGCGTTATCCAAAAGATGGTCGAGCATAACATCGCCGCCCAGAAATACGACAACTACGACTTCTTCATCGGTGCCTACCCCAACGACCCCCCTACCATCGAAGCTGTAAAGGAAGTTGTCCGCCGTTTTCCGCGGGCGCACATGTCAGTTTGTCCGCATGACGGCCCGACCTCGAAAGCGGATTGCCTGAACTGGGTCTATCAGCGCATGCTGCTTCACGAAGAGGAGACCGGCGACCGCTTCGACTACGTCCTGATCCACGATGCCGAGGATCTGGTCCATCCCGAAGCTCTGCTGTGGATCAACTACTACGCCCAATGGAATGAAATGGTCCAAATTCCTGTCCTGGCGCTACCGACCAAGCCGCTCGAACTGACGCACGGCGCCTACTGCGATGAGTTCGCCGAGTTCCAGTTCAAAGACATGCCCGCGCGTTCGGTGCTCGGAGGCTTCATCCCTTCGAATGGCGTCGGCACCGGATTCTCGCGCCGCGCCCTCGAAGCATTGGCCCTGGCGCACTCCAACCAGATCTTCGCGCCCGGCTGCCTGACCGAAGACTACGAGATCGGTTTCCGCATCCACGCGCTGGGAATGCCGCAGAAATTCGTCCCGATCCACCGCCATAATGGCAGCTTCGTGGCGACTCGCGAATACTTCCCGCGGGTTTTCGGCAAGGCTTTCCGCCAGAAGTCGCGATGGGTGATTGGAATCGCCCTGCAGTCGTGGGAAATGCACGGGTTCCGCGATACGTACAGCCAGTTGTACTTTTTCTGGCGCGACCGCAAAGGCCTGGTATCCAACCTGACCACCCCGTTTTCGAACCTGCTCTTTCTCTATGGCGCGGTGACATGGGCGGAGTCGAGCATCCACCATCATGCCTGGGGCCTGGCGGTCGCTGTTCATCACCAGTGGATGTGGCCGGTCTGCTTCGCTACGCTGAGTCTGGAGGCCTTTCATATGGGTGTGGGGGCGTGGTGCAGCGCGCAGGTTTACGGCTGGGTCTTCGCCAGCGCGGCTCCCATCCGGGTCCTGTGGGGTAATGTGATCAACTTCGTCGCGACCGTCATGGCCATCCGCCAGTACGCCTGGGCGCGCATTCGCAAGCAGCCGTTGCGCTGGCTGAAGACCGAGCACGCCTACCCCACGCGCGCGGCATTGGTCGAACACTGGCGTAAGATCGGCGAGATCCTCGTCGGCTCCTCCTATGTCAGCGAGACCGACCTGAATGAAGCGCTGGCGACCCAACCGCCGGGTGTGCGTATTGGAGAGTGGCTCATCCAGCGCGGCAAACTGACTCTGGAAGAACTCTATGAAGCGCTCGCGCTGCAGCAGAACGTTCCGCTTGGCAAACCGACGCCGGAAGAGATCTCCATCGCCGTTACGCGGACGCTGCCGGCCAGCGTAGCCCGCGACTTCTCCGTGCTTCCGTTTCGGGTGATGGCGCGTCAGCTGTATGTTGCCGGTCCGGAGTTGCCGGATGAAGCTACGACGAAGCGCAT
>NZ_CAJCHS010000330.1 GCF_903970205.1 Nevskia soli
CGGATCGAAGCAGCCGGTCAACGCCATCCAGATCAATTGGGCCAATCCCTATGCGACTCAATACAAGATTCAGTACTGGACCGGTCCCGATCCGCTCTATACCGATAACGAAGGCAATTGGATTACTCTCCCCAACGGAACGGTTACCGGCGGAACCGGCGGAATCGTCACCCTTCAGCTCGGCGCGACGACAACTAATGTCGAGTTCGTGCGTGTCCTGATGACCGCCCCATCAGGCACCTGCGTCGAAACACCGGCGGTTGATCCTCGGGACTGCATGGGCTACGCGGTCAACGAAATAGGCATCGGAACAATCAACGGTAGCGGGCAATTCGTCGACCTCGTCCAACACGCGCCCAATCAAAACCAAACCATCACTTACTGCTCCTCCGTCGATTCTTGGCACACCCCCGCGCTCGAAGAAACCGGCGAAGAGCAAGCCGGACTCGACCTCGTCTTCACCAGCGGAATCACGCGCGGTCTCCCGGCCGTCATCCCCGTCACCATGCTCTACGGCACCCCCGAAAGCGCCGCCAATGAGCTCGCCTATGTCGAATCGAAAGGCTACAACATCGGATACGTTGAGATGGGCGAAGAGCCGGATGGCCAGTTCATCGTGCCTGAAGACTACGCCGCGCTCTACGTTCAGTGGGCGAAAGCGCTGCATGCCGTCGACCCCGACCTGCGACTAGGCGGACCCGTGCTCGAAAGCGATCAGGAAGTGTATGCGTGGCCGAATGCCAGCGGCAATCGCTCCTGGCTGAATCGCTTCTTCCAATACCTCACCGTGCACGGCGCGATCGATCAACTGGCTTTCATGTCCTATGAGCACTATCCGTACGTACCTTGCCAGATTACCTGGGACCTGCTCCAACAAGAACCTTCCTACACGGCCCGGACACTAGCCACCTGGAAGCAGGACGGCTTACCCGCCGGCACGCCCATCTTCTCGACGGAAACGAATGTAGCCTACGATTACGATGCGCATCAGGTATCGCTGTTCGGCGCGCTTTGGTACTCCGATTTCGTCGGCGTCTTCCTAACTCTTGGCGGCAGCGGCGCTTACTACTACGAATACGAACCGCTGCCGCTGTTCTCATCTTCGGAATGTAACTCCTGGGCGAACTACGGAATGTTTGTAGCCACGCCGCAAAGTAGGATCCTCGAGTACGATTCGCAGTACTTCTCGGCCCAGATCCTGACGCAGCAATGGTCCGATCCGGTAAACGCCACGCATTACGTCTACCCGGCATCGACCAATCTGGTGGCCCAATCCGGCGCGGCGCTAGTCACATCCTATGCGCTACTCCGCCCGGATGGACAATGGTCGCTCCTTCTAATCAATAAAGATCAGGACAATGCCCACCCGGTGACAGTAACGTTCAGCGACACGTCCCAGCACTACTTCAGCGGCTCCGTGACCCAAGTCACGTTCGGCGAGCAGCAATATACCTGGCATCCCGAGAACGCTTACGGGTACGCGCAACCGGACGGTCCCTTCACCACGTCCTCGCAACCCGGTGGTTCCGGCACACTCTACACGCTGGAACCCGGATCGATCACGGTACTCCGAGGATCAATCGAGTAGATGTTCAAAAGAACAGCACTCATTGTCCTGGCGCTAGTAACCGGCGCGTTCGGTCAGGGTAGCCGGGCGGTAACCGGCGTCGTGACCGATAGCCGCGGCAACCCGCTCCCCGGAGCCGCCGTACAAATCGAGAACTCACGCTCGATGGAAATCCAATCCTACCTAACCAGAGACGACGGCAAATATTACTTCCACGATCTCAGCCGCGACACCGATTACACGCTGAAAGCCAAGTACAAACGTTGGTGGTCAAAAGAGAAACTCCTCAACAAGCTAAACGCGGCAAAACAAGTCACCATAGACCTAACCATCCCAATAGAATAGAAAGGCCATTGTATTATCCGTGTTTATCTGTGTTCATCCGTGGCTAATTGGTTTTGACTTGACCAACAACCAATACCTTAAACGACCCCGGCTCAATCGAAGGCCGGGGATGAGGATTCGCCGCGGTAGCAGCAGGCGCCGCGCCAAAAGTAGCCGTAGCCAGATACACTCGATGGGTCTCTGTATCCAGCGCCATCGTCCGCGCGCCCCGCTGCGTCTTCACCGTCTGAACCACCGCGTAACTATCCGGTCCCGCTTCCTTGATCACCGTCAAAGTTCCATCCTGGCCATTGGACGAAAACACGAGCTTACTCCCCGGATCGAACGCGGCCGCATCCGGACCCTCTCCGATCGCGGGTGTCGCCACCACCTTCCCCGAATCGGCGTTCACCACGGCCATCTTGCCGCCATCGCAGACCGCGAACAACCGCCGGCTCTTGGCGTCGATCGCCAACCCGGATGGAGACTCGCAAGGCGCGATCGACCAGCGCGCCTGCACCACGAGCGTCCGCGGATCAATGCGAACAATCTCGTTCTTGTCCTCGATGTTCGCGTAGATGCTGCCCTTACCATCCGAGGCGGGGAACTCCGGCTTACCGCCCAACGCGATGGTGCCCGCGACTGTGCCCGTCTCCGCGTCCACCGCCGTCGCGTCCTGACTTCGCCCATTGAACGTGAACACGCGCTTCGAGAACGGATCGTAGACAAGGCCATCCGGATTCTGCCCCGTAGCGATCTTCTGCTTCACCGCCAGGCTCTTCAGATCGAACGCAACCAGCTCGTTGGAGCGCCCGTCGCTGATGAAGCCCTTGCCCAAAGCTTCCGCGATCGCGATCCCGTGAATGCCCTGCATCCCGCCGATCGTCCCCACGACCTTCTCGGAATCCAGGTCAACCACCACGACCTCGGTCCCGTGCGAGACGTAGAGCCGCCGCCCCGCGGCGCCGGCGTAGAGATAATCCCAGCCGCCCGTGCCGCCGATCGGGATCGAGCCGGTAACCTTATAGGTTTGCGACAAAACCTGGCTCGCAAAGAGTAGAGTTGAGAGGAGAAGCTTCGCGGTCGAATCCATATGTGTATCGTCAGTTTACTTCGGCGGCTGCGCTAGAATTGCCATGACAATGAAACGTCCTTCAACCTTGTTGGCCGCCGCCCTCCTACTGGCCGGAACCGCGGCCGGAACTGTCGGTTGTCACTATGATCGCGATACAGCGGGCCGCCCCGATGCGGAAAAGGGCGACGGGCTCGACGGCAGCGTGACTGCCACCAAAGAGGGGACAGGCGATCCGAAGGTCGGCTCAGGCCGCGGACAGGTCGGCACCGACGCGCCGGCGCGCCCGTCCGATGAGCAGCCCCCCAATAGCTCTCCGAACGCAGCTGACGGCAAGCCGGCCCAATAAACATGAAAGCGACCCGACTAGGCATCACGATTGCCCTGACAGCACTGATGCAGGGACCATTCAATAACCCGATCTCCGCCGCCGAACCTGAAGTCGGCGGAGCCAAGCCGGTTCTCCTCGAACGCGGTCACACCGGGAACGATCTTCAGTTCACGTCCGCCGAGATTCTGCCGGGCCGCGGCTGGAACATCTATCAGGTGAAAGCGTGGATTCCCGGCCACGGCGAAGTCGGTCTCCTGGAATCGCCTCCGCTCTCCGAAGGCGCGGCGATCTTGAACGGCGGACCCGACGATCGCATCGGTAACAAGAGCTTCAGCTTCGGCGGCGCGATCCTGATCCCCTACGCCAACCGCATCACCGGGCCCATGACGAATAACGGCCGCGACATCATTGCGGATATCGCCGGCACGCACGAAACGCTACCGGCGAACTGGGGCGGCAATAAGCCGGGCGCGCGCCAATACGCGATGCATGGCCTGATTCTCGATGCCAGGATCCAAAACGTGTCGACTACGCGGACTTCCGCTCGCGGCACTCTCGACGCCGGTAACTTCGGCGGCCGCTGGCCTTCCGATACAAAGCTGCAATTCAAATCGACTCTGGACAAAGGCGCCTTCGACCTGCAAGTCATCGCGACTAACAGCGGCAATAAGCCGCTGCCGCTCGGTATCGGATGGCATCCGTACTTCCGAATTCTTAGCGGAAAGCGCGAGCAAGCGAAGCTTCTCATCCCGGCCACTAAGCGCGCGCCGGCGAATAACTACGACGAAGTGCTGCCGCTCGGAACCATCGAGAACGTCTCCGGAACTCCGTTCGACTTCACCGCTAAAGGCGGCCATACTCTCGGCGACTTATTCATGGACGATACCTTCACCGACCTGATTCGCACCGACGGCAAGGTAGTCGCTGAAGTAATCGATCCGGCGTCGGGATACGGGATTCGTATCATCTCCGATACACCCCAAGTCAAAGCGATGCAGGTCTATGCACCCACAGGTAAGCAGTTTGTCGTCGTCGAGCCTCAGTTCAACCTGGCCGATCCCTTTAGCCCGGTATGGAAGGGCAAGCCGACCGGCATGATAATGTTGAAACCAGGCGAGTCGGTGACTTACCACGCTCGCCTGGAGTTGTTCCATCCGTAGTTATTGGGGTACGGTCAACGTCAGACCGTTGGGCAGCACGGCTTCCTGCGGCTCCGTCTGCACATAGATGGACACCGGGTTTGCAGCCGATCCCGGCGCTGAGGTCAAGGTCGCAGTCATAGTAGTGGGCGAAGTGACAACGATGTTCGACGCGGTGACTCCACCCACCGGCACGATTACGGTTGAACTGTTAAAGGTCGTGTTCGACCCCGTGATAGTGAATGTTCCGCTTCCACCGACTGCCAGAGTATTCGGCGAAATGGAAGTAATGAGCGGTTCGGTGGGTGGCAGTAACAGGTTGTATTCGCCGCGCATGATGAACACAGCCATCTGGTCGCGTAGAACATCATCGCTCGGGCAGAACTCGTTGGGGGCGCATCCGCTGGTGATCCCATCCTCCGCCATGCGCTCAATCGGCATATAGAAGACATAGGAAGGCGGAACATCGACCGGGAAATACAAGGTAGAAGGTATTGTATAGTTCGTTGCAGCGCCGTATCTCGCCAGAATAATGAACTTCGCCATGCCGCCCCGGATGATGGGCTGCGTCGGACAGAAGTCCGGTACTGAGTCGCAACCGTCCGTGATCCCCAACTCGTACAGCTTCTGAATATAGTCGAAGGCGAACGAGCCCTGCGGCACATCCGCAAAGTAAGGAGTTTGCGACGGAGCCGGGAAGTTGGGTCCGCCATAGATTCCGGTTACAATGAAAACCGCCATCTGGGCGCGAGTGACGTTGTCAGTTGGGCAGAAGTAACCGGACGCGCACCCCATTGTTACCCCATACTGATACATCAGGTTAATCGCGTCAAAAGCAAACGAACCCGGCGGCACGTCCAAAAAGACCTGGGTTGTGAAGTAGTCCGTGATCGGAACCGTTGTCGTTCCAACAAACAGGTTCGCAGTTCGATCCGCGCCCGTAGTATTCGGGTCGACTGTGACGGTGATCGTGCCGGCGCCGCTGCCCGAGCTGGAGCCGGGGTGAACGAATCCCGGCTGATCCGTACTGATCGCGTAGGAACACGAAGCCCCGACCGGGGTGACGGTAAGTGGTAAAGCGCCGCCGACAGAATTCACGTAGAGCGGATTGGGCGAAACAGTAACCGCGCAACCAGTCCCCGTTCCCAGAACGACGCCTACATCACTCGACCCCGAGTTCGCTACGGCTAAGTCGAGACTTCCGCCGCCGGTGAAGTTCGCGGCGGCCAAGCCGACCGGTTGAGTTCCGACAGCGATCCCGGTCGGCGCGCTGAACTGTCCATTGCCCGAGCCATAGTAGATAGAAACCGAGTTCGCGCCGAAATTACTGACCGCAAAATCCTGGTTGCCATCGCCGTTAAAGTCACCGCCAATCACATAGTAGGGATAGTCTCCAGTCGGCAAGGACGGAAGGTTTTCGGCCGCTTGAAACGTGCCGTTCCCGTTTCCTAAGAGGACGCTGATATCTCCGGCGCCTGTCGCGGCTTCGGCATTCGCGACCGCGAGGTCAAGGAAGCCGTCATTGTTCACGTCAACGGCCGCCAGCGAAATCGGGTTCTGCCCGGCGCTTAGCGCCACGGGAGCTGGGAACGTTCCATTTCCATTATTCAGGAGGATGTCAACGGCGTTGGCCCCATAGATTGCCACCGCAAGATCGGTCGTCCCGATGTTACGGAAATCGGCTCCGATGATTTGCCGGGGCGTGCCGGCGAGCGCAATTGCGGTTTGGGTAGGAAACGCGCCCGTGCCGTTTCCAATCAGCACATCCATACCGTTATCGGTGCCGACCGCGAGATCCAGCAGTCCGTCACCGTTCAGATCAACGGCGATCACCGATTGAGCCGTGCCTTGCACGGACACTTTCAACGGCGGCGTCTGAACGGTGCCGTCACCGTTACCTAAGAAGATCATGATGAAGCTACCGCCGGCCTCGTCATCGACCACCGCGATGTCCGGCTTTCCATCCTGATTGAAATCGCCGATCACGGCGGCGTAGGGAAGCGACGGCCCGGCATAATTAGCCGCTGGGGAAAACGTTCCAGTACCTGCGCCCAGCAGAATGCTGAAAGTGCCGGAGCCTTCGTTAGGAATCACCAGATCCGGAATTCCGTCGTTGTTCAAGTCCCCTACGGCGACGCCATAGGGAACCATCTGCACGGCGTAGGTGACTTGCGGCGCAAAGGAGGTCGAGCTCGTCGAAATCACCGTGACCGTGAAGGGGTTGGAGACGCTGGCGTTGTAACCGGGTCCGCCCTGATATCTCGCGCGGATAGGCTGCGCTCCCGTGGGCAGCAGCACCGTGCTCAGTTGGGCCGTTCCGTTCGAAAGCGCTGCGTCCCCAACAACGGTGGCGCCCGTATAGAACGTGACGCGCCCCGTGGCGGCGACAGAGTTAACCGTCGCGGTTAACGTTACCGCACTGCCCGCCAGCGCCGGATTCGGCGTCGCAGTCACTGTTGTCGTGGTGCCGGTCTGCGCCAAAGCGATCGAAGCCATTCCGCATAGCGCTGGGCCGAACAAAAAACATAGCTTCCGTAAAGTCATAGAGTGCCCCCGAAAGAGAAGGTATGAATGCAAAGAGGTGGTGGAAGTAACATCGCGGGCTTGATCTCGCGCTCGGCGTTTCCCGTGTGTCCACGACCTTTTATACAGGAATGCAATAGAAATTGCATTCTTTGGGGCAACACAATTGTGTGATACGAATCACTCATCGGAAGGTCGGCGCGATTGAATACCGCATCGCCTGGAGCTAAAAGACACTGCATCACAGAGGAGTCTGTCGGTGCTTCACGTATGCCTGTCGCTCGCAGCCCGCGGTAGTATCCGCGCCGATTCTGCCGAGTTCGGCATGACCCTTCGGTTCACAACCAAAGATGAAAGGCGACCGTACCGCCCCACTCCGAGCCCGACCGAGAGGGAGGGTCCGCCGCTGGCAGCCGCGCGCGTGAGCCAACGGTGTTTTGCAAAGGAACGGTACGCCGCCGTGAAGCGCGGCCGAAGAAGGAAAGGTCTTTCCGCTTCAAGAGCTTTTGCCGATCCCATCAAAGTCTTGCAATTGCAACAAAAAGCGCTAAACTAGTAACTGAAGCGGCGGTCAATTGTGGTGGGCGAAAGCCCACTTTTTTATTGCTCGGTCATGTCATATCGATGCCGCGCGGAAAAAGCGAATGGGAGCCATATCGAGGCAGACTACGGTCGCGCGGGTTGAACAACTCGCTGAACGCGCGGCCGAAACGGAACATATTGAAATCGTCGAGGTCGAACTCAAAGGCAGTGGACGCAACCAGCTTGTGCGAATTTCAATCGACAAGCCCCAGGGCGTGACCCATGGGGATTGTGAACGAATGTCGCACGCGCTGAGCGCGCTGCTCGATGCCGAGAACATCCTGCCGGACCAATACACTCTCGAGGTCAGTTCGCCGGGAGTCGAGCGCAAGCTTAAAAAACCCCGGGATTTCGAGCGTTTTCAGGGGCAGAAAGCCAAACTGGTCCTCAAACAGGGAGAAGGCGCGGAGCGCAAATCGCGCTTTGTCGAAGGCACGCTGGCCGGGACCGAAAACGCGGGCGTGCTGCTGGATGTACCCGGCGGCGAGCGCCTGCACATCGCATATGAACAGATCGACCGCGCCAATTTGAAATTCGAGTGGTAGATCCCGCTCGGTTAGAGGCTGAACTTTGGAAAACATTTATTCATCAATCGAGATGCTGAGCAAGGAAAAGGGCATCGACACCCAGATCGTGCTGGACGCGGTCAAAGATGCCCTGCTCATCGCTGCGCGCAAGCATTTCAAAACGACGGAAGACCTGATCGCGGACCTGGAAGAACGCACGGGATCGATCCGCCTTTACGCCGTTAAGAAGGTCGTCGACGAGGTTACCGATCCGGTCAAGGAGATGACGCTGGCGGAAGCGCATCGGATTGATCCGGCCGCGGAAATCGGCTCCGACGTTCGTATTCAGAAGCCCACCGAGGGGCTCGGCCGCATCTCGGCCCAGACCGCGAAACAGGTGATCTTTCAAAAAGTGCGCGAAGCGGAGCGCGACACGATTTATCAGGAGTACTCCGGCCGCGCCGGGGAATTGGTGAACTGCACCGTCAAGCGCATTGAAGGTCTGGATGTCGTGGTCGACCTCGGCAAGACCGAAGCGCGCCTACCTAAGAAGGAGCAGTCCCGCCTCGAAACTTATAGCGTGAGCGACCGTGTCCGTTGCGTAATCAAGTTAGTGGATAAGTCGAGCAAAGGTCCGGGAGTGCTGGTATCGCGCGCCGATCCCGAGTTGGTGAAGCGTCTCTTCGAGCAGGAAGTCCCCGAGATTTACGACAACACGGTTCTAATTAAAGGCTGCGCGCGGGAAGCCGGAGAGCGCACCAAGATCGCGGTCTGGAGCCGCGACCGCGATGTGGACTGCGTCGGCGCCTGCGTGGGTATGAAAGGCATGCGCGTGCAGTCGATCATTCGCGAACTGCGCGGCGAAAAGATCGACATCATCGAGTGGTCGGAAGATCCGGTGCAGTTTGCGACGCATGCGCTGAGTCCGGCGAAGATCAGCCGCGTGACGGTGCTCGATCCGGCCGGCAAGCACATGGAAGTGATCGTCGACGATTCGCAGCTCTCACTGGCGATCGGTAAGAAAGGGCAAAACGTCCGTCTTGCCGCCAAGTTGCTGGGCTGGAAGATCGATATTAAGAGTGAGGAAGAGAAGCGCCAGGAAGTCGAGTACGCGATGCAGGCGCTCGCGCAGGGTTCGCCGGTTTCGATTCTCATCGAGCACGGCCTGCCGGACCAAATCGTCGACATGCTGGTCGCAGGCAACATTGGGACGGTGGAGAAGCTGGGCGATATGACCCCCGAGCAGCTCGAGGAAATCCCGGGCATCGATGGTGAAACCATTGACCGCATCCAGACCGCGGTGAATAGCTATTACGGCCAGCCCTACGCAGAAGAAGCGTCGGAAGAAGCCCCGGAAGAAGCGCCCGAAGAAGCGCCGGGGGAAACCCCAGCCGATCCCGAATTACCCGTACCGAGCCCGAGCGAAAGCGAGGGTCACTCCGCCGCGATGGAAGCCGCTGCTACCGGCGAGGCCCCGGTCGCGGACGAAGCGCCGGACGCTAACTTTGTTACCATGGAAGCTACCGGCGAAGAAGCACGCCTAGAAGGAGATGAGGGTGATGTAATCGGACCGACCAGCCAGGCTACGAACCCTCAGGAGTAATTTTATCGCTTTTGCTATGAAGAAGATTCGTATCAATGAGCTGGCGCGGGACCTCGAAATCAAGGCCAACCTGATTCTCGACAAGCTGCCGGACTTTGGCGTAACCGAGAAGAAGACCCATTCCAGCTCAGTGGACGAAGATGTGGCGGAAAAACTCCGTGACTTTTTTGTCGGCGGAGGCGGGGACAGCTATGGTCACGGGGCGGCCAACGGCGTACCCCACCGCTCGCCTGCGGAATCCGCTGACGATCGCCGAGTATCGAATCCAACCGCGGTAGCCGAACCGGAAGGCGCATCGCCTGCCAGGACTGAAACAGGGACGAGCGTGCACGGGCCAAGAACATCAGAGAATTCATCCGTCCTGGTGGCGGAAAGAGTCGCGGAAAGAGACGCGGAAAGACACGCGGAAAGACACGCGGAAAGACATCCGGAAAGGGGCCCGGAAAGGCACCAGGAAAGACATCCGGAGGCCGAGAAGGACGCGGCATCCGAGCCAACCGGGGGTGAAGCGCAGGCCGAAGAGAAGTCGGCTGCACCGCCGCAGCGGATGGCTTTAAGACCG
>NZ_CAJCHS010000331.1 GCF_903970205.1 Nevskia soli
ATCCTGGCGCGGCAACTCGAGCGCCAAGGCTACAGCGTGACGTGCGTCGGTAACGGAGTCGATGCGCTTCGTCTGCTCCGCGAGCGTTCGTATGACCTCGCGCTGCTCGATGTGCTGATGCCCGAGATGGACGGGTTCTCCGCGCTGGAGGCGATCAAAGCCGATCCCGAGCTGCGCGAGATTCCCGTTATCATGATCTCGGCGTCCGACGAGTATTCCAGCGTGATCCGTTGTATCGAGAGCGGCGCCGAAGACTATCTTCCGAAACCCTTCGATCCCGTCCTTTTGCGCGCGCGGCTCAAGGCTTCGCTCGAGAAGAAAGCGCTGCGCGATGAGCAGAAGCGCAAGACCGAAGAACTGGAACGCGCCTATGTGAACCTGCAGCGCATGCAGGATCAACTGGTGACGCAGGAGAAGCTGGCGTCGCTCGGTTCGCTGGCCGCCGGAATCGCGCACGAAATCAAGAATCCGCTGAACTTCATCACCAACTTCGCCAAGCTCTCCGGGGAACTCATTCCCGACCTGCAGTCCTCCATCGAGCGCGCAGATCGGATGGAGACGGACGAAATCCTGAATGATCTGGCTGCCAACCTGCAGCGTATTCAAGACCACGGCGCCCGGGCCGACCGGATTGTGCGCGGCATGCTGGGTCACGCGCGGCAATCCAGCGGCGAGCGGGAGCTGACCGACATCAACACCCTCGTGGTCGATTCCGTCAACCTGGCCTACCATGGCGTGCGCTCCCACGATATCCGCTTCAACGTCGCTATCGAGTACCGTCTGGACCCGCGGGCCGGCAAAGCCAATGTGTTCCCGCAAGACCTCAACCGCGTGTTTCTCAACATCGCAACCAACGCATTCCACGCGCTAGAGGAAAAAGTGCGCACCGCCGGCCGCGACTTCGAACCGTCGTTTATCGTTGTTTCCCGGCCATTCGGACCGAGCGTCGAAATCCGCTTCTGCGATAACGGCCCCGGTATCCCGCCCGATCTCCAGCGTAAAATTTTCGAGCCTTTCTTCACCACCAAACCGGCCGGCATGGGTACCGGGCTCGGCCTCTCGATCAGCCATGACGTCGTCGTCAAAGAGCATCATGGTGAGCTTCTCGTCGAAAGCGAGCCGGGCGTTTCGACCGAATTCATCGTCCGCATCCCGCGAGATTTGACGGCACAATGACTCCGCGTGTTTTGGTCGTCGACGATGAGCCCGATCTGGAGCCGCTGATCCTGCAGCGTTTTCGCCGCAAGATCCGCGATGGCGAGATCGAGTTCCGCTTTGCCCGCAATGGCGAAGAAGCGTTGTCGGTTCTCGACGAAGATCCGTCGATTAACCTCGTGCTGAGCGACATCAACATGCCGGTGATGGACGGGCTGACGCTACTGACGCGCATCGCCGGTTTGGACCGCATGTTAAAAACCGTGATCGTTTCCGCCTACGACGACATGCGCAATATTCGCGTGGCCATGAACCGCGGCGCGTTCGACTTCCTGACCAAACCCATCGATTTTCAGGACTTCGAGACGACCCTCGTGAAGACACTTCAGGAGATCGCCTCTATTCGCGAGTTCACGAAACATCGGACGGAACTCGTGGCGCTGCAGAACGAACTCGCCGTCGCCAATCGAATTCAACAGGCGATTCTGCCCCGCGAATTCCCAACGAGTCCCCATTTTGAAATCTACGCGCGCATGCTTCCGGCGAGGACCGTTGGCGGGGATTTCTACGACTTCTTCGAGCTGGGAAAAGATCGTCTGGCATTCGCCGTGGGGGACGTCTCGGGCAAAGGCGTTCCCGCCGCGATTTACATGGCGGTGAGCCGCACGTTACTCCGCGCCACCGCTTTGCAAGGCCGCAATCCGCTGGAGTGCATGCTGCACGTCAATCACGTATTGCTGCGCCAGGGCGAAGGCGATATGTTCGTGACCCTTTTTTACGGGCAGCTTCACACACTTACCGGCGAAGTCGAATACTGCATCGCGGGTCATCAGGCCCCCTGTGTGATCTCGGAGGAACGCGGACTCGAAGTGCTGCAAGGCCGAGGGACCATGCTGGGGATTTTCGATGATCCGGAAGTCGCTACGGGTACGCTGCAACTTGCACCCGGTGACGTGCTCTTCTCATGCACCGACGGCGTGATCGACGCCGAGCGTCCGGACGAGCAAAACTTTACCGAGGCAAAGCTGCTGGAAGCGCTGCATGGCTGCGCAGGCCGTCCAGCTCGCGACATCGTAACTTCCGTTTTCGACGCCGTGACCGGATTCAGCGCGGGCGCGCCTCAAGCCGACGATGTTACTGCGCTGGCGCTGCGGTTTCTTGCTTCACCAGTGGCTCCGCATTCGTGAAGCTCGCCACCGCTTCGTCCGTGCTCGTGTAGAGCGGAAACATGCGGGTTAACCGGGTCATTTCCATCGCGTCTTTAACGCGCGCCTGCGGCTGGGCGATCTTCAACACGCCTCCCGCCGCTTTGGTCTTGGAATAGCCCAGAGTCAGTACGCCCAAGCCCGCGCTATCGATGAATGTCACTCCTGAAAGGTTCAGTACGATGTTCGGGGTGCCTTCGGTGCAAAGCTGCTCAATGGTGCCGCGAAGCGCCTGCGAAGCTTCGCCGAGCGTGATTCTGCCGCGGGCCGACACCACTGCCGCGGAGTTGGTTCTTAGAACATCTGCTTCGAATTTCAAGGGCGACATTTTACCTGTTAGAGTCTTAGCACGAGAATCGCCATTTGTCACGCATCGGACAATTTGGCCGCTGTCGACGCCACCGTGCGCAATTGAGCCATGGCAGCCGCGAAACTGGTCACCACGAACCCCCCAGTGGCTGTTTGCAGCCGCTCCGTGACTCGAGTGGTCGTACTCGGCTGTCCCCATAGCCCCACCAGGAGCGTGACCTCCGGAAACATCGCGTGAATCGCCTCTCCCGTTTTGCGCGCGTGGGTCAACGCCAATGGCGGCACGGACGACACGCAGACCACGTCGCAGGCTTGCGGCGCCAGCCC
>NZ_CAJCHS010000332.1 GCF_903970205.1 Nevskia soli
TTAGGAAGTTCATCCCGGCTTGCTCGCGCGCGATGAAAAGGGATCTAGCCGTGTCGATGGAGCCGTACAGCCCCACTCCGAGCCCGACCGAAAGGGAGGGTCCGCCGCTGTCAGCCGCGTGGACCCTAGCCGGGCGGGAGCCGCCACGGTGCGGGAGTCGGTCTTGACACAGACTGCCAGATATCGAATCGAAGTTAAGGGCGTGGTGCAGGGCGTCGGCTTCCGCCCGTTCATCAAGCGGCTAGCGGACCGCCTTGGGCTGGCGGGGACTGTCGCGAACACCGGCGCGGGCGTTGCGATCGAGATCGAAACATCAGAATGCGCGCTCGCCAACCGCTTCAAAGAACTCCTGCGGTCGGAAGCGCCGCCGGCATCGCATATCGAATCGATGATCTTCGGTGAACTGCCGGACGCGGTGGGCTACCCGGTGGGCTACGCGGGGTTCACCATCCTGCCGAGCGCGCCGGCAGATGGAAGTTTCACGTTGATCTCGCCCGATCTCGCGACTTGCGCGGATTGCCTCGCGGATATTGCCGATCCGCACGGCCGCCGAGCTGCCTATCCGTTCACGAATTGCACGAATTGCGGGCCGCGGTACTCCATCACGCGCGCCGTACCCTACGATCGCGCGAACACAACCATGCGTCCATTCGCCATGTGCGCGGACTGCGCGGCGGAGTATGCGGACGTAACGGATCGCCGCTTCCACGCCGAGCCGATCGCTTGTCCGGTGTGCGGCCCGCGTTTGTCGCATGACTTGCCGGCGATCCGGGACGCGCTCGCCGATCAACGCATTGTCGCGATTAAAGGGCTGGGAGGGTTCCAGCTGGCCTGCGATGCGTTCTCCGGCGCCGCTGTCGGACGGCTCCGCGAGCTGAAACGCCGCAGCCGCAAACCATTCGCCGTGATGATGCGCGATCTCGAGACCGTCGAGCGGTTCTGCTTCGTCGAACAAGCCGAGCGCGAACTCCTCGGCGGCAGCGTCAAGCCGATCGTGCTGCTGCGTCTGCGCGAACCCGGCGCGTTCCCCGACAGCGTCGCTCCGGGTCTCGAACAACTCGGCGTCATGCTTCCTTACACGCCTTTACATCAACTGCTGTTTTCCGGATCGTCAATCTGTTTGATCATGACCAGCGGGAATTTGAGTGAAGAACCCATCGTGATCGCCAACGAAGAGGCGCTTCGCAAGCTGGCGCCGTTAAGCGATCTGGTAGTGACGCATGACCGCGACATCTTCATGCGTGTCGACGACTCGGTCACGCGCGTTGTCGAGGGTGTTCCGCGCATCCTGCGGCGCGCTCGCGGCTATGCGCCGCAGCCCATTTCCCTTCCCTTCGAAGCCGGCGAAATTCTCGCCGTCGGTCCTGAACTGAAGAACACCTTCTGCCTGACGAAAGCGAATTACGCGATCCTGAGCCAGCACATCGGCGATCTGGAAAACCTGGAAACCATCGCGTTTTTCGAAGAGACGCTGGCCAATCTGAAGCGTGTGTACCACGCGGAGCCGCGCGTGATCGCGCATGATTTGCATCCCGAGTACATGAGCACGCGCTGGGGGCTGGCTCGCCCGGAACCCAAGATTGCCGTGCAGCATCACCACGCGCATATCGCGAGTTGCATGGCGGAAAACGGCTTGGTGGAGCCTGTGATCGGCGTGGCTTTCGACGGTACCGGCTACGGCACGGACGACCAGATCTGGGGCGGCGAATTCCTGATCTGCGAGTATGCATCGTTCGAGCGCGCGGCTCATCTCCGCTATGTGCCGCTCATCGGCGGAGATCGCGCCGCCCGCGAACCCTGGCGCATGGCGGCCGCTTATCTCAATGACGCGCTCGGCGACGAAGCCTTCGGTCTCGACCTGCCCTGCTGGCGCGCCGTCAGTCCGAAAACTTTGCAGATCATCCAGCAACTGCTGCCGCGGCCGGCGCTTCTAACCTCCAGTTGCGGACGATTGTTCGATGCGGTTTCATCCATCTGCGGCGTCAGTCAGGCCAGCTCGTACGAAGGTGAAGCCGCCATCCTTCTCGAAGCTCGCGCCGGCTCAAAATCAGGCGGTTGCTATCCCTTCGAGATCGCAACCGAAACCAAACCGTGGCAGATCGACGTGCGCCCTCTGATTAAACAAATCGCCCACGAGGTGTTGCATGGGCAGTCTAGTGCAAATGTGTCAGTTTGCTTTCACTCGACCATCGCTTATATAATTCGAACGGTTTGCGATAAAGTGCGCGGAGAAACCGGATTGCGCAACATTTGTCTTAGCGGCGGAACCTTTCAGAATCGAATTCTTATGGGGAGTACGCTGCGATTGTTGCGCGCGGCCGGCTTCGAAGTTTTCACGCACGCGCGCATACCGGCCAACGACGGCGGCATTTCTCTAGGCCAGGCCGCCGTCGCCGCTGCTCGTATGCGCGAAGGGAGAATCTAAGCGATGTGCCTTGCAATTCCAGGGAAAATCAGCGCCGTTCAGGAAAACTTCGGGATCCGCATGGCGAAGGTCGATTTCGGCGGCATCACGCGCGAAGCCTGCCTCTCCTATCTGCCCGACGCCGCGATCGGCGATTACGTGCTGGTACACGTCGGGTTCGCCATCAGCAAACTCGACGAGGAAGAGGCCGCGCGCACCTATCAATACCTCGCGGAGATGGATCAGTTGTCTGAATTGCACGACGGGGAACCGGAGATCAGTTCACATGAAGTACCTTGACGAGTATCGCGATTCGCAAGTCGCCGGCAAGATCGCCAACGAGATCCGGCGGGCGGCCACACGGAAGTGGGTGTTGATGGAGGTGTGCGGCGGCCAGACGCACTCCATTGTGAAATACGGGCTCGATTACCTGCTGCCCGAGAACATTGAGCTGGTGCACGGGCCCGGCTGCCCGGTCTGCGTAACCTCGCTCGAAATGATCGACAAAGCCCACGCCATCGCGCGCCGGCCCAACGTCATCTTCTGCTCGTTCGGCGACATGCTGCGCGTCCCTGGCTCGGATGGCGATCTGTTCAAGATCAAGGCGGAAGGCGGTGCGGTTCGCATTGTGTATTCGCCGCTCGATTGCCTGAAAATCGCGCGCCAGAATCCGGATAAGCAAGTCGTCTTTTTCGCCATCGGTTTCGAAACCACCGCCCCCGCGAATTCCATGGCCGTGTGGCAGGCGCACGTGCAAGGCATCCGCAATTTCTCGGTACTGGTTTCGCACGTTTTGGTGCCGCCCGCGATCATGGGGATTTTGCAATCGCCCGGCAATCGCGTGCAGGCGTTCCTCGGTCCCGGCCACGTCTGCGCCGTTGTCGGTTGGACGGAGTATGAGCCGATCGTCGATCAATTCCGCGTGCCCATCGTGATAACCGGATTCGAGCCGATCGATATTCTGCAAGGCGTGTTGCTAACCGTGCGCCAACTGGAACAGGGCCGCGCGGACCTCGAGAACGCGTATGCGCGCGCCGTGCGCCGCGAAGGAAATTCGGAAGCGCAGGCCATGATCCATCGCGTCTTCGAGGTTTGCGATCGCGGCTGGCGCGGCATCGGAACTATCCCGCAAAGCGGCTACCAGTTGCGCGAAGAGTTCCGCGAACACGATGCCGAGCGCCTGTTTCACGTGGAGGGAATCCGCACCGAAGAGCCGTCGATCTGCATCAGCGGGCAGGTGCTCAAGGGGCTCGCCAAGCCGACCGATTGCTCGGCGTTCGGATCGCGCTGCACTCCGGAAACGCCGCTGGGCGCGACCATGGTTTCGGCGGAAGGCGCCTGCGCGGCTTACTACAATTACGGCCGCCACCTGATCAGCGCGGATTCGCTCGCGGTACACGGCTAAGGAATGCCCACGGAATTTGCGCTGTCCTGCCCGCTCCCCATCACCGAGCGGAAGAATATCATCATGGGGCACGGCAGCGGCGGCAAGCTGACGGCGCAGCTGGTCCGCGATCTTTTCCTCCCCGCTTTCGATAACGCGATACTTCGGAAACTGGACGACCAGGCCGTAGTCACCGCCGGCTCCGAGCGCCTGGCTTTCACGACGGATTCCTACGTGGTCACGCCCATCTTCTTTCCCGGAGGCGATATCGGCGATCTCGCCGTGAATGGCACGGTGAACGATCTGGCCATGAGCGGAGCCAAGCCGCTGTTCCTTTCGGCCGCTTTCATCATGGAAGAAGGGCTGCCGGTGGAAGAGCTCGCTCGCGTGGTGGAGTCGATGGGCAAAGCCGCACGCCGCGCCGGAGTTTCCATCGTCACGGGCGACACCAAAGTCGTCAACAAGGGCTCGGCAGATCGGTTGTTCGTAACCACGGCCGGCATCGGACTCGTTCCCGCCGGCGTGAACATCTCCGCGAGCAACGCCCAGCCGGGCGATCGAATCCTCATCAGCGGGTCCATCGGCGATCACGGCATGGCTGTCTTATCGAAGCGCGAAGGCCTCGAATTTGAGGGCACGATTCAGTCGGATACGGCAGCGCTCAACGATCTGGTGCGTGTGATGCTCGAAGCCGGCGACGTTCACGTGCTGCGCGATCCGACGCGCGGCGGCCTCGCGACTTCACTGTGTGAGATCGCGACGTCATCGGGAACCGGCGTGGAAATTGACGCGCAAACGCTGCTCGTGCGCGATGACGTACGCGGCGCCTGCGAAATCCTCGGGCTCGATCCTTTGTGGGTAGCGAATGAAGGCAAGCTGGTGGCGTTCGTCCCCGCCGCATCCGCCGCACCGGTACTCGCCGCCATGCGCGGGCATGAACACGGGCGCGACGCGCGCATCATCGGCCAGGTCGTCGATCGCCATACCGGATTCGCATTATTGAAAACGGAGATCGGCGGAACCCGTGTTCTGGATTTGCCATTCACAGAACAACTCCCGCGTATTTGCTAAAAAGTACGTTCCGTAACTCAACCAAAAGATTTTTCGCGTGCAATCCTTCAAGCACTTGACTTAGCCCGTCGAACGGGCAGAGACTGCTAATCGAGAGGGCAAGCCCATGTCGGCAGCACCGATTCCGTACGGCAGGTCAACGCAAAAAGCTCCCGCTACACCCGAAGTTCACATCCTCTGGATCACCGCCGGCCTAAGTTGCGACGGTGACACCGTTTCCATCACAGCCGCAACGCAACCCAGCATCGAAGACGTGCTCCTCGGCGCCATCCCCGGGCTTCCGAAGGTACACCTGCACAATCCCGTTCTAGCCTACGAAGTCGGCGACGACTTCATGAAGCACTGGTACGAGGCGGAAAAGGGCCGTCTCGAACCCTTTGTTCTGGTCATCGAAGGATCGATCCCCAACGAGAAAATCAAGAAGGAAGGCTATTGGGCGGCGCTGGGCACTAACCCGACCAGCGGGCAGCCCATTACCACCTGCGAATGGATCGACCGTCTCGCGCCCAAGGCCACGGCCGTCGTTGCCTGCGGTACCTGCGCCACTTACGGCGGCATTCACGCCATGCAAGGCAACCCCACCGGCTGCATGGGACTGGCCGATTATCTCGGCTGGAACTGGAAATCGAAAGCCGGCCTGCCCATCGTTAACGTCCCCGGTTGCCCGGTTCAGCCGGACAATTTCATGGAGACGCTGCTCTATCTGCTCTACCAACTGGCCGGCCTCGCGCCGATGATTCCGCTGGACGACCAGCTGCGTCCCAAGTGGCTCTTCGGCTTCACCGTGCATGAAGGCTGCGACCGCGCGGGCTATTACGAGCAGGGCGATTTTGCCGAAGACTACAACTCCGAAAAGTGCCTGGTCAAGATCGGCTGCTGGGGACCCGTGGTCAACTGCAACGTGCCCAAGCGCGGCTGGATGGCGGGCATCGGCGGCTGCCCGAACGTCGGCGGCATCTGCATCGGCTGCACCATGCCGGGCTTCCCCGATAAGTTCATGCCGTTCATGGACGAACCGCCCGGTGCCCGCATTTCCGCGGGAACCATCGGTGTGTACGGCACGGCGATCCGCTCGCTGCGCGCCATCACCAACCACACCGTCAACAAGGAACCGAAGTGGCGGCATCCCGGTCGTAAGTTGACCACCGGCTATCATCCGCAGGCGTTTTAAGGGAACAGGAGATCTAAGAACATGGCGACCATTACCGAACCACTATCCGAAACAAGAACCCCGCAGCGGCGCCTGGTCGAGATGAACTGGGACCCGATCACGCGCATTGTCGGCAGTCTCGGCATTTACACCAAACTCGATTTCGCGAACAAAGAAGTCGCGGAGTGCCACAGCACCTCATCCATCTTCCGCGGCTACAGCATCTTCATGAAGGGCAAAGATCCGCGCGACGCCCACTTCATCACCAGCCGGATCTGCGGCATCTGCGGCGATAACCACGCCGTGTGCGCCTGCTATGCGCAGAACATGGCCTTCGGCGTTCGCCCGCCGGAGATGGGCGAGTGGATCACCAACCTCGGCGAAGCGGCCGAGTATATGTTCGACCACAACATCTACCAGGACAACCTGGTGGGCGTCGATTTCTGCGAACAGATGGTGAAGGAAACCAATCCGGGCGTTCTGGACAAAGCCAATCGCACCGATTCCCCGCACGGCGGCATTCACGGCTTCAAGACCATCGGCGACATCATGCGCGCGCTCAATCCGTTCACCGGATCGTTCTACCGCGAGACGCTGCAGATGAGCCGCATGACGCGCGAGATGTTCTGCATCATGGAAGGCCGGCACGTTCACCCCTCGACGCTGTACCCCGGCGGCGTGGGAACCGTCCCCACCGTTCAGCTGTTCACCGATTACATGGTGCGGCTGATGAAGTATGTCGAGTTCATGAAGAAGGTCGTGCCGCTGCATGACGATCTGTTCGACTTCTTCTACGAAGCGCTTCCCGG
>NZ_CAJCHS010000333.1 GCF_903970205.1 Nevskia soli
CTGGCGAGTCTGCGAATACTAAGTCAGCGTCCGCTGGAGATACTCAGGCAGGAACAATAGAAGTAACTTCAACTTCGCCACGGGATTCGCCTTCCAGATTAGCAGCCCGTGAGCGACCGCTCCGTTACCGTCGCGGCTCAGTAACGTCGAGTCCCTCCGGTTCACAACCAAGGATGAACGGGACCGTACAGCCCCACTCCGAGCCCGACCGAAAGGGAGGGTCTTCCGCTGGCAGCCGCGTTGACCCTAGCCGGGAGGACATTTTAGAGGAAGTTTGTCGATTCCTACCGCGTCTCCCTGTCCCACGCTCCATAGACTCGCGGCCGAGGCGATAATCGTAGTAGTGGACCAGCACCTCCCCTTATCCGCCTTACTGTCGCAAACCCTCGTCGCCTTCATTATCGAGGCGGACAACGAGTTTGAACATCGAATGCATCATCGCACGACCCTTCAAAAATCGACAACCGAACAACTCCGCGGTCCCTGGCTAACTTCACTCGCTATGTGGTCGAACTGTCTGCGCTATGTAGGTGAAGAAGGGGTGCCCGTCCAGTGTTTACCGCAGCTCGCGCGCACCGAAACGAATATGCATGGTATGCAACGGTGGGGCTGGATCCGGGTAGGTTCCGATCGGATGATCCGCCCGACTCGCGCCGCTTTGCGCGCTCGCGAAATCTGGCCTTCCGTACTCGATGACGTCGACGAACGCTGGCGGCAGCGGTTCGGCAATGCTGCAGTCGAGAACCTTAGCGCAAGTCTATCGGAATTGGCTGGGCGGCTCGATCCCGGTTTGCCCGATTGTCTGCCCATTCTGGGGTATGGGCTGGTGACGCGGCTACCGGCACGCAAGAACCGGCCGGTGAAGGACTGCGGCGCTGTGAATCCCGAAGTTACTCTGGCGGCGCTACTGTCGAAAGCCCTGGTGACGTTCGCGCTGGAGTTTGAAAGTAAGTCGCAAATCTCTCTGGCGATCACAGCCAATGTACTACGGCTAACCCGCCCCGACGGCGTGCGCGTTCGCGACCTGCCTGCTTTATCCGGAATCGCGAAGCCAGGTATCGCCGTTGCGATCAGTTTCTTAACCAAACGCGGTTATGCCACAGTAAAGCCGCAATCGCCAGGCAGCCGCGTAAACCTGCTGTCGCTGAATGCGAAAGGCGAGGAAGCCCGGGATTTGTACCAACCGCTCGTTCAACAGATTGAAGATCGCTGGCGCGAAACGTTCGCCGCGGCGACAATCGCGGAGCTGCGGCAATCACTCGAACGATGCGTCGGCGATCCTTCGGCCTCGCCTCTCTTCGGCGGATTGGTACCTTACCCCGACGGATGGCGCGCGGCGGATTACCTAAAAGCGAAGCAGACCGGCAAGGCCCTCTTATTGCCACAGTATCCAATGGTCTCGCACCGCGGCGGATTTCCGGACGGCAGTTGATCTAGACTTGTGTCGACATGGACAGGCATTCCTTTTCACACAATGGCTTGACGTTTTCTTATCTCGATGCCGGGGGCGAGGCGTCTCCGGTAATCGCACTGCACGCTCATTGGATGGAAGGGCTGACTTTCCGCAGGCTAGCGGAGGCGCTGGCCCCCGGTTGGCGCGTGATCGCACCGGATCAGCGCGGACACGGACATTCGGACCATGCCGAGACTTACTCGCGCGAAGATTACCTGGGAGACCTAGAGGCGCTGTTTGACCACGTCGGAGTGAAGATGGCTGTCCTTCTGGGTAACTCTCTGGGCGGCGTTAACGCGTATCAGTTTGCGGCAAGACACCCCGAGCAGGTTCGTGCTCTTATCATCGAAGATGTCGGCGTTGATATTGCGGGCGATCTTTCGTTTTGTCTCCCGTGGGCCGGGACTTTCGCGAATCGTGCGGCCTTGAAAGAGCGGATTGGTTCGCGCTTGTGGCCGTACCTTGAAGACTCCGTGCGGCACACCTCGCAGGGTTGGCGGCTGGCTTTCAATCCCCACGACATGGTTGCCTCCGAAGCGGCCATGAGCGGCGATCATTGGGCGGATTGGCTCGCCAGCAGCTGTCCGGCATTAGTCATCCGCGGATCTGAAAGCCGCGTGACCACCGCGGAACACTTAGCGGAGATGGCCGCCCGCCGCCCGAACACACAGATGCGGACACTCCGCGGCGGACATGTTGTCCATTTCGATGACCCTTCGGGATTTGCCGCGGTCGTGCAGTTCTTCCTGGAGTCGCTCCATTCCGTTGGACGCCGGAGATGATCCAATGGGCGTAGGTCGCCTATCACTCGGTAAGTCGCGTATTGAAGCTCTAAGCGACGGCGTGTTCTCTATCGCAATGACTTTGCTCGTACTCAAACTGGAAGTTCCCGAGGTGATGCATCATTCCTCCAACCAGGCGATGCTGCAGCAGTTACTCGCGCTCACGCCGGCTTTCCTAACCTATGCGGTAACCTTCCTGATCGCGGGTGGATTCTGGTATGTCCATCATCTGACGTTTCATCTAATCCGGAGTGTCGACGGGCTCTTGGTATGGATTAACCTGCTGTTCCTGATGTTCGTCGCGCTGCTCCCGTTCTCCGCCGGGTTAATGAGCCACTTACTGGTCCATCCAGTCTCTCAGTTGTTCTATTACGGCAATCAACTCGCAATCGCCGCCTTGCTAAGTGTTCATTGGAAATATGCCCGATCCCGGAACCTCATTGGCGACTCCAGAGAAACTTTAGGCTTGACTCAGATCACGTCAGCCGCGACCGCTGGATTCGCGGCCTGCCTGATCATCGCTATTTTCTTACCTGGATACAGTTGGATGCCGCTGCCCATTATCGTTTGCGGGTGGCTGATTGTGAGTTTGTTGAAGAGACGCCGTCACTCTCGCCCGTTTGACAATATCTAACTCGCCAGTTTGTTCAACGGTTCCCAGTAGTGCGAGCGCCATCCGGATTTCAGGGTATCGAAGTCACCCTCCGGGAAGCCGGTATGATCCAGAGCGATCAGGGTTCCTGAACCTTGCGGCTTTAGTTCAAACCTGACAATCGAGTAAATGCCGGGCGGCCAATGGGCAGGGCGCCACGCCTGCACGACACGCTGCGCGGGAATCAACTCAATGTTGCGTCCCACGATCTGCCCCTTGAACATGCTGAACGCGCCGCCTGCTTTGGGATCGATCTCGGCGGGCAGGCCGGTACAGGCCGCGAACTGTTTTTCGTCGAGCAGCACTTCATATACGCGCGCCGGACTCAACTTGACGTCCATATCCAGGTGCAGGGAGGTGCGCTTTTTGTTGGCCCCGGTGCCCGGTCGCTCTTGCATAGTTTCCGGCGCGTCCTCGGGCCAGGCTATACCTACGGAACCCAACGCGAATGCCATCCCGCTGATCAAGCGGCGGCGGGTCGGCGCGGCAACACGCGACGCGCGGTTGTTTATTTGGTTCAATGGCGTCCTCCCTAGCCGGGGGAGTATATCAAAGCGTATACGCCCGTTTTTAACCGTACGAGGGTCCCGTGAAGGATCGCCTGCGGTTCGATTGCTTAGAGAGGATCATTAGGGTGTACTCTTGACCGGGCTTAGGGTAGTCGCTGACGAGTAGGCGTCGGGTAAATCCAGCGGAACCATGAGCCAGTCGAACTGAATAACATGCTTACCTTTGGCTACTAAGACGATGCTGCCATCGGACTGCTTGCCGGCAATCGGGTCGTACTGCAAATCGTGTCCCCAGTTGATAGGCGTCCAGGTTTTGGAGGTGCGTTTCAGGTAATAGGGATTGCCGCCCCACAAAGCAACGATAATTCCGCCTTCGGTTAGTTGCAGCTCAAAGTTTACGTACGGGCTTTTGGCTCCGCTACCGGTAATGGGCGGAACAATGAACTTATCGAGTAATTTGCCGTCGTAACCGATCTCGATATAGGTCCTTTCAAGTCCCAGGAAGACCGATAGGCGGTCTTTACCGCAGAAGAGTTGGTTCTGCGAGGGAGCCGTCATCTTACGAAGGCCGTAATCACCGCTGCGCATGATCCCGCCAAGCTGTTGGCCGTCTTGCGCGAAATGGCGGATCATGGGCCATTCCGGTTCCCTGTCGCCTTTCCGCCAGTCGCTGAAGGCCCATACCTCGCCATTGGCATCGGCACAAAACGACTGAGGATTGAAACGCTCCGGACGGGCTGTCCCGGTTAGCCTGCCTTTCTCATCAAAAAAGGCGATGATCGGCGCCGGGGACGAAGAATCGGCTGGGAGGACGTGGACTACGAGCGCTATTTTCCCCTTGTTGTCTAGAACAGCGCTTCCAGCGAAGAGCGCCGAGTTGGTTTCAGGCAACTCGAAGTTGAGCTTGCGGAGGAGCTTTCCGTCGGAATCGAAAACGGTGACCTGGTCATGACGAGCAGGAGAACTGGCACGGCTACCGGCGACGAGGAAGCCGTGCTGCCAACTCAATCGGAGCGGATAGCCGTCATAATCAGCGAGCGCGTCGGCGTCGATTTGGACGGAGGACTTCGGATCAATCTTGGCCGTGGGTCGGGGGAGTTCGGCGGAGCGTGCCGTAACCGCTGCGATGAGGCCGAAGGCGAGCACGGCAGACTTCATAGCGTTAGGCTTTCGAGTGGATGAGATGAATAAAGTCTAATCGATCTCGGAATTTTCCGGAAACGCACCGCCGGCCGGAGTCAGGCTAGGCGGTGTGGTCGAAGGATGCTTTCGGTTCGCGCAGTGGTGTCGCGAATCGTCGCGACACGACAGAGAAAACCCCGTGCGCCAGGGCTTAGGAAATCGTGAGTTGTGCGCCATTCGGCGATGCGGAATCAAAGTGAAACCGTATTTTCGGCGCGGCGGCGTCTTCTAAGACGCGCGTCATTGAGAACGGCGCGCCCGATTTCGGTCAGCCGGTAAGAGGGTGGGCGTCCGGAAGCCAGACCTGCTCTCAACTTGCGCGCAACCCGGTACACATAACCCCG